>CBIHQF010000450.1:0-4005 GCA_966211665.1 uncultured Pseudomonas sp.
TAAGATTGCGCAAATATGTCAGGAAAACTCACAGATGAGTCAGGACTTGCCACCGCTCAACGCCCTGCGCGCCTTCGAAGCCGCCGCCCGCTTGCTCAGCGTCAGCAAAGCCGGTGAAGAGCTGCATGTCACGCATGGCGCGATCAGCCGGCAGATTCGGGCCTTGGAGGAGGAGCTCGGCGTGCGCCTGGTGAACAAGGACGGTCGTGGCATAAAACTCACCGATGCCGGCATGCGTCTGCGCGATACGGCGGGCGAGACGTTCGAGCGCCTGCGCCTGGTTTGCGCCGATCTCAAGCGCCAGACCCGGGACGCGCCCTTTGTCCTCGGTTGCCCCGGCAGTTTATTGGCCCGCTGGTTTATCCCACGCCTGGATCGGCTTAACCGCGAGCTGCCGGAACTGCGCCTGCAACTGTCGACCAGCCATGGCGAACTCGACCCGCGCAGCCCCCAGGTCGATGCCACCCTGCTGTTCGCCGAGCCGCCCTGGCCGGCGGATATGCAGGTGTTCGAGCTGGCCGCCGAACGTATCGGCCCGGTGCTCAGCCCGCGTTACGCGCGCTTTGCCGAATTGCACGAGGCTCCGGCCGCGGCGCTGCTCGGCGAGTCGCTGCTCTACACCAGCTCGCGTCCGCAAGCCTGGCCGAGCTGGGCCGCCGGCAATGCCCTGGATGACCAGGCGCTGCGCTACGGCCAGGGTTTCGAGCACCTCTATTACCTGCTGGAAGCCGCCGCCGCCGGGCTCGGCGTGGCCATCGCCCCGCAGCAACTGGTCGCTGACGACCTGGCGGCCGGGCGGCTGGTGGCGCCCTGGGGCTTCGTCGAAACCTCGGCGCGCCTGGCGCTGTGGCAACCGCTACGCAGTCGCGACAGTCGCGCCGCGCAGCTGGCGCGCTGGTTGGCAAACGAGTTGGGCGACCTTGCCGAGGTACCGGCCGTCGATTAGCCTGTGCGCGCCTGAGCCATCCGCCGGATGGACGCGCCCACGACATGGAGTGACAAGGATGAAAGAAAACCGCGACTACCTGGAAATGGCCTTCCGTTCGATCCAATGTTTTGCCGACGACGGCAAGCTATTGGTGCATGAGCTGGAAAGCCTGGTCGATATCGCCCGCCGCGACGGCGTGGTGGATGGCAACGAAAAGCGCATCCTGCAAGGCATCATCGAACGCCTCAACCCGGCCGAGCTGACCGCGGCGATGCAGGCCAAGATCGCCGATCTGCGCAGCGAACTGCAATTCTAAATCGCCCGGCAACCACCGCCGCGCTTGTGCTTTCTCCGTGCTTGGCTAGCGTGAAATCAGGAACCTGTCGATTTGCCATGCAGTCGACAGTTCAGGGGGCAACCCTCGCCTCACGTCTTAGCCACGGAGAATTGCCATGACCGATCACCACACCTACAAGAAAATCGAAATCGTCGGCTCGTCCAAGACCAGCATCGAAGACGCCATCGAGAACGCTCTGGCCGAATGCGCCAAGTCGGTGCGTAATATGGATTGGTTCGAGGTGGTGGAGACCCGCGGACATATCCAGAACGGCAAGGTCGGCCATTATCAGGTCACCCTGAAAGTCGGCTTTCGCCTGAGCGATAGCTAAGCGGCAGGAAAGGCGATATGCCGTCATTTGCAGGCCGCGACTCGGCGCGGTCGTGATGAAATGGCAACAGACCCTAGACTCGGTCGGCCCATCTACGTCCTGCCGGCACCGCACAGACGTCTTGTTGGGTTACGCGGCGGCCGATGGCGATGCCGTTGCTTCGACCACGTCAGTCGCCGCTAACCCAACCTACGGCTACGAGGCTGCGAATGCCTGCGTTGTAGCCCGAATAAGCCTTGGCGCAATCCGGGATTGCGGCCGCGGATTGCACTGCGCTTATCCAGGCTACGAGGTTGGATGAGTCCGGCGATTGCCCCCGGCGCCCTTGGAATCCGCGAAACAAACCCCACTGTTTAACTCGGATATAGCCGCAGCGGTGCGCCTATGCCGCTGCATAACCCGAGGCGGAACCCATGAGCGCTCTGACCAACACACGATTCTCCACCCTCGACCTGGCGCCGATTCGCGACGACGGCGGCCCGCAACAGGCGCTGCATAATTCCCTGGCGCTGGCCCAGCACGTCGAGCGTCTGGACTTCACCCGCTTCTGGGTCGCCGAGCACCACAACATGGACGGTATCGCCAGCTCGGCCACGGCCGTGTTGCTCGGCTATCTGGCCGCAGGCACCTCGCGCATCCGCCTTGGCGCCGGCGGGGTGATGCTGCCCAACCACGCGCCGCTGGTGATCGCCGAACAGTTCGGCACCCTCGCCACGCTCTATCCCGGGCGCATCGACCTGGGCTTGGGCCGCGCGCCGGGCGCCGATCAATTCACCGCCCATGCCCTGCGCCGCGAGCGCTCCGGCAGCGCCGACGACTTCCCCCGCGATGTCGAAGAGCTGCAAGGTTATTTCGGCCCGCGCATGCCGGGGCAGCGGGTGATCGCCATGCCCGGCAGCGGCACCGAGGTGCCGATCTGGCTGCTCGGCTCCAGCCTGTTCAGCGCGCAGCTGGCCGGCGAGAAAGGCTTGCCCTATGCCTTCGCCTCGCACTTCGCGCCGCGCCTGATGCACGAGGCGATTCGTGTCTATCGCAATCACTTCAAGCCTTCGGCGGTGCTCGACAAGCCCTATGTGATGCTCGGCGTGCCGCTGATCGCGGCGGACAGCGACGAGCAGGCGGAGTACCTGGCGACTTCGGCCTACCAGCGCATCCTCGCGTTGATCCGTGGCCAAAGCCTGGTGCAACGCCCGCCGGTGAAAAGTATGGAAGGGTTATGGCTGCCCCATGAAAAAGACGCGGTCGGCAGCTTTCTCGGCATGGCGATGATCGGCGGCCCGGAAAAAATCCGCGCGCGTCTCGAGGTGCTGCTCGAGCAAACCGGCGCCGACGAGCTGATCTTCACCTGCGACCTGTACGAGTTCGCCGACCGCCTGCGTGCCTTCGAGATACTTGCCAGCCTGCGCTAATCACACAGCATGCGCTCGAACGCCTCGGCCGGCACCGCTTCCGAAAACAGGAAGCCCTGGCCGAAGTCGCATTGCGCTTCGATCAGCAGCTTCTGCTGTTCGACGGTCTCGATGCCCTCGGCGATCACCTGCAAGCCGAGCTCGTGGGCCATGGCGGTCACCGACCTGACGATCGCGCGGTCGCTCTCGTTTGCCACCATGTCGCGGATAAAGGACTGATCGATCTTCAGGTAGTCGATATCGAATTTCTTCAGGTAGGCCATGGAAGAGTAACCAGTGCCGAAATCGTCGATGGCAACCTGGATACCGGCATCGCGGTATTGCAGCAGTTTGTCGGCAATGGCGGGCGATGCATTCAACAGCAGACCTTCGGTGATTTCGACCGATACGTTGCTTCCATCCATGCCCATATCCTTCAGGTAGGCGGGCCAGTTCACCTCCTTCGCTCGGGAGAGGAACTGGACCGGCGACTTGTTCACGCTCACTTGGAACGTCTTGCCCAGACGCCGGCTCCACTGGCGCGAACAGTCGGCCGCTTCCCTGAATACCCAGTCGCCGATCTCGGTGATGAGCCCGGATTCCTCGGCAAATGAAATGAACCGCTGCGGCGCGATCATGCCGAGGCGCGGGTGTTGCCAGCGCAGTAATGCCTCGGCCTTGACCACCCGGTTCGTCGCCAGGTCGACCACCGGCTGATAGTAAACCTTCAATTCGCCGTGGCTGAGGGCATCGCGCAAATCCGCGATCAGGCGCAGGCGGTCGTGCGCTTCGCGCTGCATCGAGGGGGTGAAATAGCTGAACTGGTTACGCCCGGCATTCTTGGCGACATACATTGCCTGGTCGGCATTACGGATCAGGTTCTCCGCGTTGTCCGCATCCTCTGGATACAGGGTGATACCGATACTGGCCGAGAGGTAGACCACCTCGTTGCCGATACGGAAGGGCGTCACCAGTGCTTCATTGATCTTTTGCACGATCGGCTCTATGTGCGTCAGGTTGT
>CBIHQF010000451.1:0-3995 GCA_966211665.1 uncultured Pseudomonas sp.
GAACATTGGGGTCATGAACGAGAACACCGCCATGTTCGAGGCCAGGTAACGGCGTAGCAACCAGAACCAGGTGAAGTAGCTGAGAAACGACACCACCACGCCTTGGAACAGCACACTACCGATGCTGATCGCCGTCCAACGGATAGGCCCGAGCTGATCGGTCATGACGGCGTAGCCCAGCAACAATGCAAAAGAAACGCCGAGCTGATAGAACAGCGTCAGCGTCGGCGGCGCTTCGGACAGGCGCGAGCCGCGCACCACCACGGTGGTCGCGCCCCAGGCCGCCCCCGCCAACAAACCGAATGCATCGCCCAGCAGCACGTAGCGATCCATCGTCGTCCACTTCATGCCCACGCCGAACGCCACGGCGATACCGGCGAAGCACAGGGCGATGCCCAACCATTGCAGCCGGTACAAGCGTTCATGCGGCAACAGCAGGTGCAGACCCAGGGCGGAAAAAATCGGTGCCGTGTAGAGAAACACCGCTATATGCGACGCCGAGGTGTACTGCAAACCGAGCGCGATAAAAAAGAACTCCAGACCGAACAGCACACCGGCCAGTAGGCCGCCGCGCCAGGTACACCCCAGCCAACCCCGCCAGCCGCGCTGCCACAGCATCAACGCGCCGACCAACAGCGCGGCAATGCCCGAACGCAGCGCGACCTGGAGCAGCGGTGCGATATCCGCGGCCGCCAGCTTGATCGCCACCTGCTGGAAGCCCCAGATGGCGCAGAGCAGCAACATCACCTGAAACAGAAACACATCGGCGTCCTTGCGCATGGCACTCATGCGGACAGGCTTCTTGCGGCAGACATAAATTCCCCTGCGGTAACTATTTCGAAAGTGGATCATCCCAGAACGGGCGCTCGGACTCTTGCATAATATCCGCCCGGCTTAGGCCGAGGTCTTTCAGCATAGTGTCACTCAGCGCCGCCAATTGCCGACGCTCCCTGGCCAACTGATTCCAGCGCTTGAGCCGCATCCAGAATGCGCGGAGATAGGCACCCAGATCCAAGTGACGGGGAAGCCCATAATCCATTGCATAACCTTTTTGACCTTTCATCTCGTTGCCCTCCTGTGGGGTTGGCGACAGTCTCTCGCCGAGCTTATGATCAAGCCAACGAATGTTTCTTATGCAATCCATTTTAGAGATTGATGAATGGCCAACTACCCGAGTATCGATAGCGAGCTACTGCGCACCTTTGTCGCGATTGCCGACCATGGCGGCTTCACCCGCGCGGCGGAAATGGTCAATCGCACCCAATCGGCGGTCAGCATGCAGATGAAACGCCTGGAGGAAGACGTGATGCAGCGCCCGCTGTTCCAGCGCGAAGGCCGCCAGTTCAGCCTGACCGCCGAGGGCCAGCTATTGCTGAGCTATGCCCGGCGAATTCTCAAATTGCATGCCGAGGTGATGAACAGCATGCGCGAGCCGGATATGGTCGGGACCGTGCGCATCGGCACACCGGACGATTATGTGATGCGCTTTATGCAGGGCGTGCTGGTGCGTTTCGCCGACGCCTACCCGCTGGTGCAAGTGGAATTGCACTGCGAACCCTCGTTTCAACTGCTGCAACGCCAGGACCTCGACCTGACCATCGTCACCCGCGAGCCGGGCACCGAAATCGGCCGACTACTGCGCCAGGAACGCCTGGTCTGGGCCCAGGCCCGCGGCAGCAACCTGCACACGCGGAGCACGCTGCCGTTGGCGATGTTCAACTCCCATTGTTTCTGCCGTTCCTGGGCCTGCAACGGCCTGGACGCCATGGCGCGCGAATACCGCATCGCCTACACCAGCCCCAGCCTGTCGGCGATCATGGCCGCGGTCAGCGCCGGTCTGGCGATCACCGCGCAACTGCAAAGCCTGATCACCGCGGACCTGGAGATCATCGGCGAGGCGCAAGGCCTGCCGAGCATGCCCATGGCCAGTATCGTGCTGCTGCGCAACGGCAGCACCCAATCCCAGGTCACCGAGACCTTGGCCGAACAGATCGTCGAAGCCTTCAGATTTTAAGCCCGAGCAGCACCGTACAGAACAGCAGGAAACCGACGAACAATAGGCGCAGCCTGGGCTCCGGCAACGCATGGGCCAGGCGCACGCCCCAACTGATGCTGAGCAAGCCACCCAATGCCAGAGGCGCCGCCAGAGCCCAATCGACATGACCATGCAGGCCATAGGTCACCAGGGTTACCGCGGTGCTCGGAGCGGCCAGTGACAACGAAAGCCCCTGGGCGATTACCTGGGTGGCGCCGAACACGCCGGTCAACACCGGTACCGCCAATACCGCGCCGCCGACACCGAACAAACCACCTAGCAGCCCCGCTCCGCTGCCGAGCGCGGCCAGCCACGGCCAGGGCTGACGCAACTTGGTACCGCCGGCCTGCGGGCGAAAATACAAACGCGACAGGTTGTAAGCGGCCAGCGCCAGCAAAAACGCAACGAAGCCCATGCGCATCAGCTCCGCGTCCAGATTCACCGCCCACCCGGCGCCGAGCAACGCGCAGAGAAAACTACTCGCAGCCAGAATCAGCGCATGGCGCAATTCGATGCGGTTGCGCTGGTGATAACGCCACAAGGCCAACAACACGTTCGGCACCACCATCACCAGGGCCGTGCCCTGAGCCATCTGCTGATCCAGCCCGAAGAGCACGCCGAGCGCCGGAATGGCGATCAGGCCGCCGCCGATACCGAACAGCCCACCGAGGGCGCCGAGCGACAAACCGAGCATCAGGTTCAAAGCAAAATCAATCGGGTCCATCGACACCTCCTTGCAGCTGCCGCCCCCATGCTATCCAGTAGCCTCTAGCCCGGAAACGCACAGCAGCGCACAATGGCTATGCAGAAATCGCACAAGCGAACCGATATGAATCCCGATGCGCTGACCGATCAACTCAGCCTGTTTCTCGATGTGCTGGAAACCGGCAGTTTCTCCGCGGCCGCCCGCCGCCACCCGCTGACGCCCTCGGCAGTGGCGCGGCGTATCGATGCGCTGGAGCGCTCGCTGGGCAGCAACCTGTTCAGCCGCAGCACCCACGCGGTTCGCGCCACCCAGGCGGGACTGGCATTCGCCGAACGCGCGCGGCGCATTCTGGCGGAGCTGAACCTGGCCCGCGCCGAAGCCGTATCGCTGAGCAGCGAGCCCGAGGGCCTGATCCGCATCGATGCGCCCGCGCCTTTCGGCAGGCGTCGGCTGGCCCCGGTGATCGCCGAATTTCTCGGCGCCTACCCCGGGCTGGATGTGCAACTGCGCTTGATCGACAGCTTCGTCGATCTACAGGGCGCGCACCTGGGCGAAGTCGACCTGGTGTTGCGCATCGGTCCCCTGGCGGATACCCGATTGGTCGCCACCGCCCTGTCGCCGATGATTCGGGTGGCATGCGCCAGCCCCGACTATCTGGCGCGCCGCGGCGTGCCGCGCACACCCAGCGAGCTTATCGAGCACGACGGCATCGACTGGAGCAGCCTGGCGCCCCCCTATGCCTGGCGCTTCGAACAGCACGGCAAGCTGCAGCTGTGTCGCCCCAAACGCCTGCGCATGACCGCCAATAACGCGGAGGCCTTACTGTTCAGCGCGTTGGCCGGCTTGGGCATCGCCCACTTGCCGACCTGGTTGATCAGCGAATACCTGCTGCATGGCGAACTGCTGCCGCTATTCTGCGAGAACGGCCTGCCCGCCCCCGAGCCCAGCGGTATCTATGCCCTGCGCCTGGAGCGCGAAACCGACTCGCGCAGCCGCCTGCTGCTGGAATTCCTCAAGGCTCGTTTCGGTCCCGTGGCGCCCTGGGATCTGGCCCTGCAAAGCGGCCTGAATTTCGGCTGAATGCGGCACACGAACTCTGCAGCCCGGATAAAATTCGGGGAAATCCATGCCCCTGCCAACCCGCTTCTGGATTGCATCCGGGAGTTGTGTAGGGTGGATCGGGGCGCGTAGCTGACGCCTTTTTCATCCACCATCGCAGTTGGTGGATGGGTGAAGCGTCATCCACCCTACGAA
>CBIHQF010000452.1:0-3984 GCA_966211665.1 uncultured Pseudomonas sp.
GCCGCCCTGCACGGCCTGGCGCCGCGCGCGGCGCAACTGCGGATCGACGAGGAGCTGGCGCGCCAACAGTTGCTCGAACGCCGCCACGACAAAGTCCGCGCGCTCAATGGCGGTCATCGCCGCCGCGTGGAAATCGCCCGAGCGCTGCTGCACAAGCCACGTTTGCTGTTACTCGACGAAGCCAGCGCCGGCCTCGACCCGGCCAGCCGCCTTGCGCTCAACCAGCATGTACGCCAGCTGTGCCACGACGACGACCTGGCGGTGCTCTGGACCACCCACCTGCTCGATGAGGTGCAGGCCAGCGACGAGCTGCTGATCCTCAACCGCGGACGCCTGGTCGCCCAGGGCATCGCCGGCCGGATCGGCGCCGACGACGTCAGCCTGGAGGCGACCTTCGAGCGTCTGACCAGCAGCGAAGTGGCGGCATGAATACTTTGCGCGATTACAAACATTTCGCGGCTAAAGCGGAGCGCCGCCCGGCCCCTCCCACAGGTTTCACGCTCACCGTTCCCCTTGCGGGAGGGGCTTTAGCCGCGACGCTTTTCGCTTGCTCCGCCCCTGATGGGGGGACTCGCCCATGAACGCCTACTGGTACTGCTTGCAAGGCATTGTGCAACGCGAATGGCTGCGCTTCGTGCTGCAACGCTCGCGCTTTCTCAGCGCCCTGGTGCGCCCGCTGCTGTGGCTGCTGGTGTTCGCCGCCGGCTTTCGCGCCGCCTTGGGCATTGCGATCATCGCGCCCTACGACACCTACATCACTTATGAAACCTACATAGTGCCGGGGCTGGCCTGCATGATCCTGCTGTTCAACGGCATGCAGGGCTCGCTGTCGATGGTCTACGACCGCGAAATGGGCAGCATGCGCGTGCTGCTCACCAGCCCGCTGCCACGGGCGTTTCTGCTCGCCGGCAAGCTGCTGGCGATCGCCCTGATCTCGCTGCTGCAGGTCTATGCCTTTCTCGCCATCGCCTGGTTCTACGGCGTGCAGCCGCCGCTCTGGGGCCTGCTCGCCGCCCTGCCGGCACTGCTGCTGGTGGCCTTGCTGCTCAGCGCCCTGGGCCTGTTGCTGTCCAACGGTATTCGCCAGCTGGAGAACTTCGCCGGGGTGATGAATTTCGTGATCTTCCCGCTGTTCTTCCTCTCCTCGGCGCTTTACCCGCTGTGGAAGATGCGCGAAGCCAGCGAATGGCTGTATTGGCTCTGCGCGCTAAACCCGTTCAGCCACGCGGTGGAGCTGGTGCGCTTCGCCCTCTACCAGCGCCTGAACCTCACCGCCCTGCTGGTGTGCCTGGGCCTGACCGCGCTGTTCGCGGCACTCGCGGTGCTGACCTTCAACCCGCAACATGCGGCGTTGCGGCGGGCCAGCTAAGCCTTTCGCGGATAAAGCGGAACGCCGCCCGGCCGCTCCTATAAACAGCGCATACCCCGTGGGAGGGGCTTTAGCCGCGAAGGTCTGTTCGCGCCTCTACTACTTTGGTACTGCTTTTACTCTCCAACGTAGAATTTCCAAAGCCTCGCTATTGCCCTGTAATACCTGCATAAAAAGAACCGCTACTTAAGCGAGGAGGTATCCGGTGGCAATGCGACCCGCTTTGCTGGTGCTCAACGGCCTGCTGGCCCTGGCCTGTATGGCGCACGCCGAGCCACCGTTGTTTTCGGCCGATGGCTACCGCATCGGGCATTACCGCAGCCCCACCCCGACGCATCATGAGCACGCACGCCTCCTCGACACCGCGGCCCTGCAACGGCTGTTGATCGAGCAGCCCCACGCCCGCCTGATCGATGTCTACCGCCGCCCGTGGCGGCATGGCCAGTTCATCGAAGACCAAGCCCACGCCAATCTGCCGGACAGCCTGTGGCTGGCCAACACCGGCGATGGCGAATTGGACACGCAATGGCAGAGCTACTTCAGCCATCATCTGCAACAGGCCAGCCACAACGACAAAGGCTGGCCGTTGGTGTTCTACTGCCGCGCCGATTGTTGGCTAGGCTGGAACGCGGCGAAACGCGCCCACGCCTTGGGCTATAACAACCTCTACTGGTACCGCGACGGCATCGACGGCTGGCAGCAAGCCGGCCTGCCGTTAACCCCGGCACAACCGGCTGCCCTGCCCTGATAGCCTGCCCGGAGAACTACAAAGATTCTTTGCCGACGGCTGGAAGCCACGCCAAAATTACAACAACGAGGTGAAAGGCCATGTACAAAATTCTGATTGCCGACGACCACCCGCTGTTTCGCGAAGCCATCCACAACGTCATCAGCGACGGCTTCGCCGGCAGCGAAATCCTCGAAACCGCCGACCTCGACAGCGCCCTGGCGCTGACCCTGGAACACGACGATCTCGACCTGATCCTGCTCGACCTGAACATGCCCGGCATGCATGGCCTGGGCGGTCTGATGCAACTGCGCAACGAGGCGCCGACCATCCCGGTGGTCATCGTTTCCGCCGAGCAAGACAAGCAAGTCGTGCTGCAGGCCATCACCTACGGCGCCGTGGGTTTCATCACCAAATCCTCGCCGCGCGCGCAGATGACCGATGCCATTCAGCAGATCCTCAACGGCAACGTCTACCTGCCGCCGGACATCATCCGCACCCAGGGCAACAGCTCGCGGCGCAGCCACCCGGAAAACCCGGGCATCTCCGCCGAACTGCTGCAGGCCCTGACCCGCAAGCAACTGCTGGTGCTGGAACGCATGACCAAGGGCGAATCCAACAAACAGATCGCCTACAGCCTGGATATCGCCGAAACCACGGTCAAAGCCCACGTCTCGGCGATCCTGCGCAAGCTCAACGTGCATAACCGGGTGCAGGCGATCCTGTCGGCCGGCGATATCGATTTCGCCGCCTATCTGCGCCGCTGAGCGGCGTGTTAGAAAGGCGACTTTGCAACTTGGAGTCCGCCATGCATATCCGTCCCTTCCGATCAGCCGACGAGACTGACGTCGTCGATCTGTGGCAGCGCTGCGACCTGACCCGGCCGTGGAACGACCCGCACCAGGACATCCAGCGCAAGCTCGGCACCCAGCCGGAACTGTTCCTGATCGGCGAACGCGACGGCCTGCTGCTGGCCTCGGTCATGGCCGGCTTCGACGGCCACCGCGGCTGGGTCAACTACCTGGCGGTCGACCCCGCATGGCAACGTCACGGCCTGGGACGCCAGCTGATGACCGAAGTGGAACGCCGCCTCACCACTCTCGGCTGCCCCAAACTCAACCTGCAAGTGCGCAGCGAAAACCAAGCCGTACTCGCCTTCTACCGCAGCCTGGGCTACCAGATGGATGAGGTGGTCAGCCTGGGCAAGCGGTTGATTGCCGATGTTTGAGCAGGGTGAAGAAAGCTGATTCCGATACCGAACTGTCCAAGTCATAGACGCGTCGAATTGCGCATTCGTTCATCCCCGCAAAGAACGCGAAAGGGCGAAACAGAGAACAAACCATGTTCAATTATTTAAAGATTTTCAGCTGGTTTCTATTCACCTTTGGCGTCGTCGGCCTTGGTGCCATGGTGTTTTTTGGGGTTGATCCTGGGATTGGAACCCGAACCCAAACCATCGGATTGATGACCTTGCAGATAGGCACCTCGTCGGTGTTGTTAGCGGGTTTCAAGCTCTACAGCGCCGGCAAGATCGGCCGAAGTACGCTGTTGTACGGCGGCTGGGGTTTGATATTGCTGCTTATCGTTATTGGCCAGGTCTGGATCAATATCGATAGTCCGTAGGATGGATCGGGCCGCCCAGGTTGGCGGCGTCACCGAGCCGTCTCGGCTGCATGGGCAGCGCTATGCTCAAGCCAGCAAGTTTCGCGACATGAATCATTTGTCGCTTTCCGTGGGAGGGGTCGGGTGGCGCTCCGCTTTAGCCGCGATGTCTTCAGCGCCTTTGAGGTCAATCGCGGCTAAAGCCCCCCCCACCCCACCCCGGGTTTGAACCCCCCATAAACGGAGTAACCCCACAAACAGGCCGTTGTAAAAATAACAGCCGTTG
>CBIHQF010000453.1:0-3983 GCA_966211665.1 uncultured Pseudomonas sp.
CGACCGTTCCTTCCTGCAGAACCTCGCCACGCGCATCCTCGAGCTGGATCGCGGCGGTTTGATCGATTGGAACGGCGACTATGCGAGCTTTCTGGTGCACAAAGAGGCGGTCCTGGCCGCCGAAGAAACCGCCAATGCCTTGTTCGATAAGCGTCTGGCCCAGGAAGAGGTATGGATCCGTCAGGGCATCAAGGCACGCCGCACCCGCAACGAAGGCCGTGTGCGTGCCTTGAAAGCCCTGCGTGTCGAACGCAGCGAACGCCGTGAGCGCACAGGCAAAGCCAATATCCAGTTGGAAACCGCCGATAAGTCCGGCAAGCAGGTCATGGTCCTGGATAACGTGCGCTTCGCCCATCCGGATGGGCCGTGGCTGGTCAAGGATTTCTCCATGGTGCTGCAGCGCGGCGATCGCATCGGCCTGCTCGGCGCCAACGGCACCGGCAAGACCACGCTGCTCAAGCTGATGCTCGGCGGCTTGCAGCCGAGCAGCGGTACGGTCGAGGTGGGGACGCGTCTCGAGGTGGCCTATTTCGACCAGCTGCGCCATCAGCTCGATCTGGAAAAAACCGTGATCGATAACGTCGCCGAAGGCCGCGATTTTATCGAGATCGACGGACAGAACCGACATGTGCTCAGCTACCTCGGCGATTTCCTGTTCAGCCCGCAACGCGCACGTACGCCGGTCAAAGCCTTGTCCGGCGGCGAGCGCGCACGCCTGCTGTTGGCCAAACTATTCAGCAAGCCGGCCAACTTGCTGGTGCTGGACGAACCGACCAACGATCTCGATGTGGAAACCTTGGAACTGTTGGAAGAGGTGCTGCTAACCTTCCCAGGTACTGTGCTGATGGTGAGCCATGATCGGGCTTTCCTCGACAATGTGGTGACCAGCACCTTGGTATTCGAGGGCGAAGGCCAGGTTCGCGAGTACGTCGGTGGCTACCAGGATTGGTTGCGCCAGGGTGGTTCGCCGCGCTTGCTCGGTGTCGGCGAAAGCAAGGCGGGTAAGGCCGAGTTGGGCTCGGCAGTGGTGGCGCCGGTGGTGGAGGCCAAGGCGGAGGCTGTCGCGCCGCCGACTGCGAAGAAGAAACTCAGTTATAAGCTGCAACGCGAGCTGGAGGCGATGCCTGGACAGATAGATGCGCTGGAAGCGCAAATAGCCGCGTTGCAGGAGCAAATCGGCGACCCGGCGTTCTATCAGCAACCCGCCGAGAAAACCGCAGAAGTACTGGCTCGTTTGCAGAGCCTGCAGCAGGAGTTGGATCAATTGGTAGAACGTTGGGCCGAACTGGAAAGCTAATGGCCTGTGCCGTTAGTGGGGGAACTCGGTTCGGATGTGAGGTGCCGAGACAAGCCATGGTCGACCATGGCGAGGCGCGGCGACCTCAGGTGCAAAAAATAAAAAGAGCCTCAAGGACGTCTGGCGGAGAAATCCATGTCAATCGAATACCGTATCACTCTCGATAGCGACCATGAACTGAGTTACTGCATCGAGCCGAACCGTACCTATGAGCCCATTGCGGCCAAGACCGCGCCCAATTGGACGCGTTTGGAGTACCAGCAGTGCAGCAACTGTCCGCTGAGTAAGGACGACTTCAGTCATTGTCCGGCCGCAGTCGACTTGTATCGGGTGATCGAGGATTTCCAGGGGTTGCCAGCGTTCAAGAAAGTCCAGGTCTGGGTGCGTACCCCCGAGCGTGAATACAGCAAGCAGGTGAGCCTGGAAGAGGGTTTGCGCGCGCTGCTCGGGGTAATCATGGCGACCAGCGCCTGCCCGATTCTCGGCACGCTCAAACCCATGGCGCAGAACCACCTGCCCTTTGCCAGCAATCAGGAATTCATTCTGCGCGCGGTCTCGCTGTATCTGGCGCGGCAATACTTCAATTTCCGCGAAGGGCGCCACGCGGATTGGGAGCTCAAGGGGCTGGTGCGGATGTTCCAGCAACTGCAATTGGTCAATCAGGCGTTTTGGCAGCGGATTCACGATACGTGCGAAGGCGACTCCAACCTCAAAGCGTTTCTGACCTTCTTCTCCATGTCCTCGAGCATGACCTATTCGATGGAAACCCAACTGCAGAAGATTCGGCCGCTGGTGATGAGTGCGGGCGAGGGGGGCGATTAGCAGGCTGTTGAAAAACTACCTGCGTTGGCAATACTGCGTTAAAAACAGGCTCGGAATGCTCATGTACAAAAGTACACTCCGCTTCCTCGCCTGTTTTTGCCTTGTCTTGCCCGCCTCGCCTACGTTTTTCAACGGCCTGTTAGGGGCGCACCGCGCGACGCTGATCGGCGTCGCGCTAGGTGTCGGGTATCAGGTTTTCTTGAGACGTACGGCCAGTACATCGCAAGGGGCGCCGTGCAACACGTCGTTGGCGGTCGAGCCCAGTAGTAGTGCCAGGCCGTGGCGACCATGGCTACCCACCACGACCAGATCGCAGCCTTGCTCCTCGGCCAGGCGGTGAATCTCCTGGCGCGGTTGGCCGTAGGTAAGGTGGCGTTGCTCGGTGCCTATATCCGGGTATTTTCCGGAGAAAGCATCCAAGCGCTCGCGTGCTTGATCGAATTGCTGCTGTTGCAGCATGGAAAGATCCATGGGGACATCCCCGCCAAAAGCCATCGCCATGGGCTCGACCACATGCACCACGGATAACTTGGCCTGGCAACCGGCGGCTAGTTTCTGCGCCCGGTGCATGACCGGGTCGCATTCCTCGGTAAGGTCGACAGCGACCAGAATGTGCTTATAGGGCATGGGTGACTCCTTCTAAGAGTGGTCTATGTGATTGATTATGACTCTAGTGCACGCCAGCGACAGCTGTTTGCTTGCGAGATTACGTTATGAGCCCCTGGATCGTCCTGTTACTGCTGGCCTTTGTGCTCAGCCCCCTGTCCTGGTTGATTCCCTCGCGGCGCCAGCGTGGCCAGATGGACGTGCGCCTGCAGGCCCGCCGCATGGGGCTGGCGATGCAGCTATCGCGCCAGCAATGGCCGCATTGGTTGACCCGGGAGCCGCCCAGCGCCTGCGCACAGTATCACCGGGCGCGTCGTCGCGGTCATCGGGACAGCTGGTGCTACTGGCAGGCGGAGCCCGGCACCTGGCTCAACCAGTGGCGTGAGCCCTGCGCCGATGAGGAGCTGGTCGCGCAATTGGCGTGTCTACCCGTCGATGTATATAAGGTCGAAGCATCCGCGCAGATGGTTGCCGTGTATTGGGGCGAGCGCGCGCAGGCCGATGCGCTGCAGCGGATTGCCGATTTCCTGCTGACGCGGGCTTGAAGCGCCTGGGCTGCGGGCGATGCGAGCCGGGCTTGAGCAAGGCCGGCGGCATACGGGCAAAGAAAACCCAGCGCAAGCGCTGGGTGATCGCAATGGCCAGGCAGGCCGGAAAGTAGAATGCACAGGTGCTGTTGGCGGTGGCGAATGCAATCGGCTGCGCCGCCGGATATCGCTTGAACCCGCTCATGGTTCGGCAGGTCGACAACAGTATCCGCACTGATTAACGGAAGATACGCCATTTCCGTTGCATCCCTTAGCGGTTTTTACGATGGCGTATCGATTTCGCTGAAACGGCCCCGTCCGCGGCGAAGGAGTATCTGGTATGCGTTGTATCGTATCGGCCCGTTTTTAATCGGTGCGCATCCGGTTATCGATGCCGATCGTCGCCTGTTCGCCACTATCTCCCGAAAATCAAGCGTGCCACGGCTATTTACAGGTCGGGCGAGGCGACAGTCCTTATCAGGCTAATTGACAACTTGGCGCTTTTCCGAGAAGGTGTGCGTACCCAAATCAAACGGGCGTATGAATTGAGCGTTTGTCTTAAAGACTGCGCCTTTACAGCCCGATTATCGCATCGGCGGGTGTGCCAGGCTGATTAGGGCTATTTCGACGGCTAAGCTTCGGGATGGCTTACTGGTTGGCTCCGATGTGTACTGTTTAGCTTCCATACCGTGGAGATCAGTTGATGATTTACGAAGGTAAAGCCATCACGG
>CBIHQF010000454.1:0-3976 GCA_966211665.1 uncultured Pseudomonas sp.
AGCGACAGACGCACCAGCATGGACGCGGCGCTGACCGCATCCGGCTCTGGCGGATGGCCGCGACCGTCCTTGATATGGCAGTTCTGGCAGGCGTTGGTGTTGAACAGCGGGCCCAGGCCGTCGCGCGCGGTGGTGGTTGCCGGTGCCATTACCCAGGGGTTGCGAAAAAAGCTGTTGCCGACGCTGAAATCCAGACGGCGCGAAGGCGCGAGGTTGGCCGAGGGCAGGGAGAAGGCGTTGCGGTCGGCTTTGAACACGGTGGCGCTGCCGCCGGAAAGGGCTTCGCCGGGTTCGGCCCGGGTGAATTGCGGCGCTTGATCGCAGGCGGCCAACGCCGCTAGCAGGCTAAGCGGCAACAGGCGGTGGAGCGGGCCAGGCATCGACGACATCCACGGAGAACGAATTAGGGGAGGCGATCTTAGCAGGCTGGGTCGATTTAAATAAGACGGATTTGCATTTGCGCAGCCGGCAAGACGGGGCAAATAGTCGCAGGCAGAAAAAGCCGATGCGTCGCAAAACGCATCGGCCGGTGCTTACCGCTTGCTATCAGAACGTGTGGTCGGCGGTGTCCGGGTTCAGATCGCCGATCCCCAGTTTGCCGGCGGCCTGTTCGATGGAACCGGTCTGCTTGACCAGCGCGGCGATGACGTCGCGGACGATCTGCTGACCCGCGGCGTTATCGGCGGCGATCAGTTGGTCGAAGTGCTGACCGTTGTTGGCGCTGTCCACCAGGGCTTGCAGCTTGGCTTCGCTGGCGGCCAGGTCGGCCTTCAGCGCTTCATCCGCGGCCGGGTCGACCTTGGCCACCAGGCCGGACAGGCTCGGACCGCTGAGTACGGTGCCGTCGACCTTCTTGTACTCGCCCAGGTAGACGTTACGAATGCCCTTGCCGTTGTAGAAGTGCGAGTTGTGGGTGTTGTCGCTGAAGCAGTCGTGCTCGTCTTCGGTGGAGTTGGCTTCCAGTGCGACTTTCATGCGCTCGCCGGCCAGCTCGCCGAGGGACAGGCTGCCCATGCCGAACAGCATCTTGCGCAGGCCGTTCTCGGCCGGCTCGGCAACCAGGGTGGCGCGGTAGTTGTCGGCAACGTTCGGCTGCCACTGCGCGACCATTTCTTCCAGGTCGCTGACCAGCAACGCGGTAGCGGCTTTCAGGTAGTCGCGGCGGCGTTCGCAGTTACCGCCGGTGCAGCCTTCGCCGACCACGAAATCGCTGGCCGGACGCTCGCCGGCGCCGGGGTTGGTGCCGTTCAGGTCCTGGCCCCAGAGCAGGAATTCGATGGCGTGGTAGCCGGTGGCGACGTTGGCTTCGGAGCCGCCCAGCTCGTTAAGGCTGGCCAGTTTTTCACCGCTCAGTTGGCTGACGTCGAGCTTGTCTTCGCCGACCTGAATCTCGGTGTTGGCAATGATATTGGCGGTAGCGCCGGCGGCACCGGTGGTGTGCTCGTAGCCTTCGGCGACGTAGTCGATCAGGCCTTCGTCCAGGGGCCAGGCATTGAGCTGGCCTTCCCAGTCGTCGACCACGGCGTTGCCGAAGCGGAACACTTCGCTTTGCATGTAGGGCGCTCGGGCCGCCAGCCAGGCTTCGCGGGCCGCTTTCAGGGTGTCGTCGTTCGGATTGGCGAGCAGGGCATCGACCGTGGCTTGCAGGTTTTTCGCGGTGCCGGCGGCGTCGCTGAACACGGCCAGGGCGACGTCGGCGTAGTGGGCGACCACGGCTTTTGCGGCAGCTTCATCGAACGGCGCGGCCGCGACCGGGGCGCTGCTGGCCGCAGGCGCTGCGGTCTGGCTGGTGGTGGCGGGCGTCTGGTCTTCGCCGCACCCGACGAGGCTGATGGCAATGGCGAGCAGGCTGGCGGAAGCCAGGGGCATACGAAGCATGGAGAAGTCCTTTACATGGTGTTGAACGAGGGTTCGTACGCAGAATTGCGCAGCGGAAGCTGAAGCATAATGCGAAAGATTTGCATTTTGTGCAAAGGCTCGTTGCAAATTCACCTGCGTAGGCCGTGCTGCGGGTCTCTGATTGCGCATGCATATGCCGCTAGAATGCCACCATCGCTCGTTAGTCTATTGCCCCCCCTGTTTGGAGACATTCTTATGACCCTTACCGGCATCGCCGCTCTTGTTATTGGGCTATTGCTCGCCGCCTACGTGGTGACGCTCTACAACAGTCTGGTGCGTTTGAAGCACGGGGTGAGCAAGGCCTGGTCGAATATCGAAGTACTGCTCAAGCAGCGCCACGAGGAATTGCCCAAGCTGGTGGAAACCTGCAAACAATATATGCAGCACGAGCGCACCACCCTGGAGCGGGTGATCAGTGCACGCAACGCCGTGGCCAGCGCCCGCGAGCAGCATGACGTGGGCGCCTTGGGCAAGGCCGAAAGCGGTTTGCGCCTGGGCCTGGGGCAATTGTTCGCGTTGGCCGAGAACTACCCGGAGCTGAAAGCCAATGACAGCTTTCAGCACTTGCAACAGCGCATCAGCGGCCTGGAAAGCGGCATCGCCGACCGCCGCGAGTTGTATAACGAGGCGGTCAACCTCAATAACGTGCGTATCGAGCAGTTCCCCGATGTGCTGGTCGCCCACTTCTTCGCCTTCAAGGCAGCCGAGTTGTTGCAATTCAGCGACGCGGAAAAGCGCGATGTCAACATGAAGTCGCTGTTCGGCTAAGCGGGCTGGGCATGGCATCAGGCAGGGGAGATGGCAGATGATCGTTCTGATGTTCAGCACTGTGTTTTGTATCAGCGGTGGCTTCTATAGCCTGAAACGCTGGTCCAAGGCGCGGCATATGCACGACACACCGACCTCGAAAATACGCTCGGCTGCGCAGGGTTACGTCGAGCTCTCTGGCGTGCTGCAGGCGCCGGATGGCGAGCAACTGTGCGGTCCCCTGAGCGGCAAGCCCTGTTTGTGGTGGCGCTTCAAGATCGAGAAACGCTCAAGCAACAGCTGGGACGAGGTGGAAAGCGGCTGCAGCGAAGCCTTGTTGTCGTTGCGCGACGGCACCGGCGAATGCCTGATCGACCCGCGCGGCGCTGAGGTTCGAGCCGCCGTGCGCGACGTCTGGGAAGGCAACTTGCGTCATCCGTTGGCTAACCCCTCCGGTCATGCCAAAGGCGGTTTTCTCGGCTGGCTGAACGGCAATAAATACCGTTACACCGAGGAGCGCCTGCATGTCGGCCAGCCGCTGTATGCCATCGGCGATTTCCGCAGCCGCGACAGTGGCTGCCATGCCTATTTCGGGGATGCTGCGCAAGCGCTTGTGGTGCGTGAGTGGAAGCGCGATTTCAGCGGCTTGCTGCAACGCTTCGACAGTGACGCCAACGGGCAGTTGGACGATAAGGAATGGAACCGCGTGCGCTTGGCCGCCAAGCTGGAAGCCGAAGACCGTCACCGTCAGGCCAGCCTGCAGCCGGCGCAGCACCACCTGAGCAAACCGGGCGAGGCGCAGCCATTCATTCTCTCGAACGAGGGTGGAGACGAACTGATACAAAGGTTTTATTTGGAGGCTGCGGTCGGCGCCTTCCTGTGCGTGGGTGGTGCCTTGAGCACCGCCTGGCAACTCGGCGTACGGACGCTGTAGGTGCTGCTGGGTAGCAGGGGGCGGTTGGGGCAGGCCACGTTGGTCGGGCCACGTTGGCTGAGCTACACGAAGCCCAACCGCTGAGTTGACTTTAGAGCGTGGCCGGGTTGGCCTTGGTATTCAGGCGGCGCGCCTGCTTGAGGTACATCGCCAGTTCGCGCGCCGGTAGCGGTTTGCTGTAGAAGTAGCCCTGCCCCTCGTTGCAGCCCTGGGCGATGATGTAGGCCTCCTGCTCGGCGGTTTCCACGCCTTCGGCGATCACCTGCATGCCCAGGCTCTTACCCAGTTGGATGATGGCGCGCACGATGGTGGCGTCGTCTTCGTCTTCCAATAGATCCTGGACGAAGCTCTTGTCGATCTTGATCTTGTCCAGCGGCAGGCTCTTCAGGTAGCTCA
>CBIHQF010000455.1:0-3971 GCA_966211665.1 uncultured Pseudomonas sp.
TGATGGGTAGTTGTTTGCGCAGGGCCTGGTCGACCACACGCGGCAGCAGGCTGTTGAGGCGCACGAAGAATTTTTCCGGCCAGCCGAGGTAGTGTTCATCGTCCTCGCGGCGGATCGCCTGGAGCAGTTGCCGGGCGACTTCCTGCGGCTCGTCCATGGCCTGATGCAATTCGTCGTTCATCGCCACCACATTGGCGGCGTTCATACCGGTGCGGGTGGCGCGGGGAGCGAAATACAACACTTTCACCCGGGTATCGGCGAGTTCGCGGCGCAGGGCTTCGGAGAAACCGCGCAAAGCGAATTTGCTCGCGCAGTAGGCACTGAAGCCCGGATAGCCGATGGAGCCGAACGTCGAGCCGAGGTTGATCACCAGCGCCTGGCTCTGCTGACGCAGCAACGGCAGCAGGCGATGGGTCAGCTGCAGGGTGGCAGTTACGTTGAGGTCGATAAGCTCGGCGATCGCCGCTTCGTCATGCTGTTCTAGCAGGCTGAAACGGTTGATGCCGGCAGCGTTGATCAGGGTATTCAAGGCGCCGAAGCGTTTCGCCGCGGTCATCACGGTTTCGCGACCCTCGCGTTCGCGGATATCGGCCTGGAGCACTTCGATCTTGCCCGGATAGCGTTGCGCTAATGCCTGTAAAGCGTCCAATTGGCGCCCGACCAGCAACAGGTGCGCGCCCTCGGCTGCCAGCGCGGCGACCAGCGCCAGGCCGATGCCGCCGCTGGCACCGGTAACCAGGGCGCGACAATCGTAAAATTTCATTGCGCCTCCCGATCCGCCAGCGGCAGGCTGCGGAACATATCGCCATAGAGCCGGTAGACCACCTTGGCGGTGTGGAGCACGGCGGCTTGGTCGTCGGCGTTGTCCAGGCGGTTCATCAGTTTCTTCAACAGTTCGATGTGTTCGAGGTCCAGGCTGCCGTGGGAGGTCAGGTAGCTGAAGGCCTGGTTCGGCAATTGCAGTTTGTCCTGGATCACTCCGGCGGCCTGGGTGGCGAGGGCGATGCTGGTGCCTTCCAGTACGTTGACCATGCCGAAGAAACTCACCGGGTTGTCGCGGGCGATACGGTCGTAGACGTAGCTGACCATCAGTTCGGTCGGCAGGTTTGGCGCGCTGCGGCGTACCGCCTCGGGATCGCCGCCGCAGGCAGCGATATCGTTGAGTATCCATTCCTGGTGGCCGTACTCCTCGTCGATGTATTCGGCGATGGCGCCGCGCAGCCATTCCAGGCGCTCGGGCAGGCGCGCGCCGCAGGCCATCAGCAGCGGCACCGTGTGTTTGACGTGGTGGTAGGCCTCGGTGAGAAAGGCGATGTAACTGTCGAGGCTGACCTTGCCGCTCATCGCCCCTTGAATGATCGGCGCGCTGAGCAGGTAGTCGCGTTCGTGCGTGGTTCGTTCGAGCAGGGCGTCGTAGAAGCTCATCGGGGTTCTCCATAGCAGGATTCCGCCATCAATTGAGCGATGGCGCTTTGGTAGTGCTGGTAAAGGGCGTTGCGACGCAGGCGGCCATTGCTCGTGGCCAATCGGTTGTCGCTGCTGAAGGGTTGCTCGGCGCGTAACCAGCGATGCACACGGGCGTAATCGGGTAGCGCCAGGTTGGCTTGAGCGACCGCCTCGGCCAGCTGCCGGTCGCTGGTGTTGGCGAAGCGCGGTACCAATACCGCGACATTCGCCGGTAAGGCTTCGCCGTGCAGCCAGGCCTGGCCGATCGGCAGTTGCTGGACCAGTTCCGCCTCGACCCATTCCGGGTTGACGTTGCGCCCGTAGGCGGTGATGAACTGGTGCTTTTTGCGCCCATGCAAAACCAGGAAACCATCCTCTAAATGGCCGAGGTCGCCCGTGCCCAGCCACTCGCCTTCAGGCGCCGGTTCGCCGAGATAACCGAGCATGCGCGCGCCCTTGACCAGCACTTCGCCGTCGCCGGCCAGCTTCACTCGCAAGTGGCCGAGCGGTCTGCCGGTGCTGCCGATGCGCCGCTGTTCGGGCGTGTTGAGGCACACCACCGAGGCGCACTCGGACAAGCCGTAGCCTTCGAAGATCGGCAGCTGCAACGCCTCGGCGCGTTCCAGCAATTGCGGCGCCACGCGCCCACCGCCGACCGCGACGAAGCGCAGCGAGGCGGGCAGCGGTAGGCCGCGCTCGGCGGCACCGAGCAACGCCAGCAGCAGTTGCGGTAGCAGGATCAGGCTATGCGGCTGGGCGCTGTGCAGTGCCTGGAGGAAGCGCGCCAGGTCGAAGCCGCTGGCGCCGCTCAGGCCGATTCGGCTCATGGGCATCAGTTCGATACCTGCCCCGGCCAGCAGCGGCGCATAGACGCCGGCGATGTTCTCCAGCAGGGTCGCCAATGGCAGCACGCATAGATGTCGTTCTATCGCACAGCTGGCGCCGGCCTCGACCAGGCTGTGCGCCACCTGTAACTGGAGCTCGGCATCCAGGCATACGCCCTTGGGCTGGCCGGTGGTGCCGGACGTGTAGGTGATCTTGCAGGTACCGGGATGCAATGTGGCGGGTTGCGCGACCTGGCGTCGGTGGATGTCCTTTTCCACGCAACGGAAGCCGGGTGCGGCGCTGCCGATCAGGCAGTCGACGCCGGCATTGTCGAGCACATGGCGTTGTTGATCCGGCGAGAAGAAGGCGGGTACGGGGACGCAGACCAGCCCGGCGTGCAGCGCGGCCAGATCCCACAATACCCAATCGATACCGTTGTCCAGCGCCAGGGCGATGCGCTGTGCGCCGAGTGCGTCGAGGTGCCGGCTGCGCGAGGTCACGGCGGCCAGCAGCTCGTCGTAGCTCAGTTCGTGGCCACTCTCGATCAACGCGGTGCGCGGGCCGAACTCGGCCAGACGGGCGAAGAAGGCCTCAGTTGCAGACCACATTGGGCATGTCCTCCTGGGCATAAAGGGCTTGATGGCCCAGGCGCGGGTAGGCGCCCATCTGCAGCAGGTGCCGATGGCCATTGAGGATGTCGCCGGCCATCACCATGGGGGTGTTGCTGTAATAGCTGCCCCAGTCGGCCAGCTCATCGCCCATGCGCCGCGGATCGGCCCGCCCCAGGGCGATGGGTGTCAGGCCCAGGCGCTGGAAGCTGTTGAGCAGCGTCGGCGTGCCGGTGAAGGCGACCCAGCGAAAGCCCAGCGCGACCAGCAGATCGGTCAGGGCGACGATCAGCAGGCGCGCGGCGCCGGGGCTGGCGGCGGCCAGGTTGCCGACTTCCACCAGCTCGCTTCGAGTCGGTGGCGCGTTGCCGAGTCGTAAGGCGATGGCAGTCTGGATCGGCTCGTCCAGATAGCGTTCAAGAAACAGCGGCCCGCTGCTGCCACTGCGCACGCCCATTGCGCCGAGCAACTCGCCGTCCTGGTTTTCCAGGCCGAACAGGCAGGGCATGAAGTGGCGGATGCGCGCGCCGTGCTGCGACTCGAAGCGTTGGCGGATGAACTGCTCCAGCGCGCCGCGGCGTTTGCTGTCGGAGGCGGCGACGTGCAGGTCGAAGCTATCCCCGCGACCGATACGGGCAACGGGACGATCGTGATGCGCCCAGGGTAGTTCCATGGTCGGAACCTCGGTGATGAACCTGGGGCGATTGTTAGGGGCGAGGCTTAAGGCCGTATTAAGGGTTGGAAAGGCATGCGTGGTGGAGCAGTGGCGTGTTCATCTCGTTAAGCAATTCGGATCGCTGGTAAGCCCGCGACTCAATGTCTGGCCACTGGCCCGCAGTCGGGCGAGCGGGTAAGGTCGTCATTGTCAGACTTTAGCGGGCAGGGAGGCAGGCCTGCGATGCGCTCAGGCGATACCCTTGCCCCGATAATCCTCTGAGCCAGCCCCGCCAATGAATGCGGGTCAGTCCTCATGGATTACCGCGATGATTAAAAAGGATGTGTCCCAATGACGTGTTGCATGATGCAATGCTTTGTAGGAGGCGCGCCCCCGCGGCGAATGCAGCCCGCAGGGCTGCCCGCTCATCGGTTCGC
>CBIHQF010000456.1:0-3948 GCA_966211665.1 uncultured Pseudomonas sp.
GGACCTGCCGCTGCCGACGGCCAACGAATCCCTGGCGCAATTGCACGATAGATTTGCCGGCGAGTACCTGGCGCGCTTCTCCGAGAGCCGGGTGACCCACCAGGCACGGCAAGTACTCTGTCGTTTGTTACCCCAGGGCGAGCCCAAGCGCGAGGCGGTGGCGCAGGCGTTGCATCTGTCGCAGCGCACCCTGCAGAGGCGCTTGCAGGACGAAGGCACCAGCTTCCAGCAACTGCTCGACGATACCCGCCGCGAGCTGGCCGAACAGTATTTGGCGCAGCCCAAGCTGACCTTGCTGGAAGTCGCCTATCTGCTCGGGTTCGCCGACCCGAGCAACTTCTTCCGCGCGTTTCGCCGTTGGTTCTCGATCACGCCCAGCCAATACCGCGCGCGCCTTTGATACCAGGGGCGGGTGGCGCGTTGCTCAATGCCGCCAGAAGGCAGGCATCAGCAGCACCAGCACGGTGAGAATCTCCAGGCGACCGAGCAGCATGCCGATGCTCAACAGCCACTTGGCGGTATCCGGCAATGTGGAGAAGTTGCCTGCCGGGCCGATGATCGGCCCCATTCCCGGGCCTACGCCGGACACCGTGCTGGCGGCGCCGCTGAGCGCGGTGATCCAGTCCAGGCCGCAGAGGGTCAGGGCCAGCGCGAGCAAGGCGATGGTGATGGTGAAGAAGAACGAGAAGGTCAGAATCGAGCGGACGATTTCTTCGTCCAACCGGTGGCGGTTGTACTGCTGCTTGATCACCGCGCGCGGGTGCACCAACTGCAGCAAGTTGGCCTTGAGCAGGATATAGGCGACCTGGAAACGGAATATCTTCAAACCGCCCGCAGTGGAGCCGGAGCAGCCGCCGATAAAGCCCAGGTAGAAAAACAGCATGCCGGCGAAACCGCCCCACAGGGTGTAGTCGCCCAGGGCGAAGCCTGTGGTGGTCATGATCGACGTGGTGTTCACCGCCACATGGCGAATGGCGTCCAGCCAATGCAGGTCGCTATTCAGGGAGTACCAGGTGCCCAGGGCCAGCCAGGAGCCGAACAGAATGCCGAGCAAGCCGCGCACCTGTTGGTCTTTGAACAACGCGCGGAAGTTACCGCGCAGCGCCGAGACGTAGAGCACGAAGGGCAGGCTGCCGAGAATCATCACCACCACCGCGACCCAATGCACCGCCGGTTGGCTCCAGTTGCCGAGGGATCGGTCCGAGGTGGAATAACCGCCGGTGGCGATCGCCGACATGGCGTGATTGATCGAGTCGAACAGGTTCATGCCCGCGAGATTGAACGCCAGCACGCCGACCAGGCTCAAGCCCACGTAGGCGGCAACCATGAACTTGGCGACCATATGCGAGCGCGGCATGACTTTCTCCGAGCGATCCGAAGACTCGGTCTGGAACAGGCGCATACCACCGATGCGCAGCATCGGCAGAATCGCCACGGCCATGGCGATAAAGCCGATCCCACCGAGCCAGTGCAGCAGCGAGCGCCACATCAGGATGCCCGGCGACATCTCGTCGAGGCCGGTGAGCACAGTGGCGCCGGTGGCGGTGATGCCGGACATGCTCTCGAAAAACGCGTCGGCGAGGTCCATGTGCTGGGCGAACAGGAAAGGCACGGCGGCGAAAATACACACCAGCACCCAACTCGATACCGTCAGCAGGTACATATCACGCGGGCGCAGTTGCACATTTTGCGGTCGGCCCTGGGCGACCATGGCCAGGCCGGCGATAACGCTGATCAGGCTCGACCAGAGAAAAGCGTTGAGTTCATTGGCGCGGTCGAAGATCACCAGGGTGATCATCGGTACGACCATACTGATGGCCAGGGTAATCAGGAAGATACCGTTGATGAAGGCGATGATTCTTAAGGTCGGCCAAGCCATTAAGTGGGCTTCCGCGGGAAAAGTGATGCCATTCTAGAAGTATCTGCTGGGCAACCGTAAGGGCGGCCGACAAATCGCTGGGCGTGTGGACCGTCAGTGTTTCCAGAATGCCGGGGTGATGACCACCAGTACGGTGAGGATTTCCAGGCGCCCGAGCAGCATGCCCAAGGTTAGCAGCCACTTGGCGGCATCCGGCAGGGTGGAGAAATTACCCGCCGGGCCTATGATCGGGCCAAGTCCCGGGCCGACATTGCATACCGCGGTGGCCGCGCCGGTCAACGCGGTGATCCAGTCCAGGCCCAGCAGGCTCAGCCCGAGCGCGATCACGCCGATGGTGATGGCGAAGAAAAACGAGAAGGTGATCAGCGAGCGGACGATCTCTTCGTCGAGCGTGTGGTTGTTGTATTGCTGTTTGATCACCGCCCGCGGGTGCACCAACTGCTGCAGGTTGGCCTTGAGCAATACATAGGCGACCTGGAAACGGAAGATCTTCAAGCCCCCGGAGGTCGAGCCGGAGCAGCCGCCGATAAAGGTCAGGTAGAAGAATAGCAGCACCGCGAAGCTGCCCCAGGTGCTGTAGTCGCCGAGGGCATAACCGCTGGTGGTCACTACCGAGGTGACATTGACCGCGACTATACGTACAGCGTCCGGCCAGGCATGGTCGGAGTTGTGCCATAGCCAGGTGCCGAAGACCAGCCAGGTCAGCAGCAGGAAACCGAGAAAGCCGCGTACCTGATGATCCTTAAACAGCGCACGGCGATTGCCCCGCATGGTCGCGACATACAGGGTGAAGGGCAGGCCGCCGCTAATCATCAGCAGCACTGCGACCCAGTGCACGGCGGGTTGTTGCCAATTGCCCAAGGACGAGTCGGAGGTCGAATAGCCGCCTGTCGAAATCGCTGTCATCGCATGGTTGATCGCATCGAACGGGGTCATCCCCGCGCCCCAGAGCGCCAGAAAGCCGAACAACGTCAGCCCCAAGTAAATCAGCAGAATGTATTTGGCGGCCATATGCGAGCGTGGCATGACTTTTTCGCCCCAGTCCGAAGATTCGGTCTGGAACAGGCGCATGCCGCCGACCCGTAGCAGCGGCAGAATGGCCACGGCCATGCCGATAAAGCCGATACCGCCCAGCCATTGCAACATCGAACGCCAGATCAGCAGGCCCGGCGAGGCCCGATCGAGCCCGACCAGCACCGTCGACCCCGTGGTGGTGACGCCCGACATGGTTTCGAAGAAGGCGTCGGTGTAGCTGATGTGGTGGATCAGCACCATCGGCAATGCCGCGAAGATACACACCACCAACCAACTGCCGGTGGTCAGCAGGTACATATCGCGTGGGCGTAGTTGCGCGTTCTCGGGGCGACCGGGTATTACCAGGGCGAGGCCCGCCACCAGGGTGATCAGGCTCGACCAGAGGAAGGCCGACAGGTCGTCGCTGCGTTCGTAGATCAGCAGCGTCAGCAAGGGGATAACCATGCTGGCGGCGAGGGTGATCAGAAAAATGCCGAGAATGAAGCCGATAATGCGCAGCGTCGAGAAAGCCATGGAGGGCTCTGGGAAGACGGAGAAGCGCGCCATTCTACTCGCGAAGCGCCCGCTGTAAAGGCATCTGCATCGACCTTGGGGCTGGCTCCGAGCGACAGCCAGGCGGCTTTCCAGGGGATTTTCAATGCCTCGTCATTCGCCGCTTTACAAGCGCTTGGCGCAGCATAGAATAGCCACCCAGGTGCCGGCCCTTGCCGGTTTCTGAGCCCTCTAAATCATGTCGAACGCTAATCCTTGCCTTACGTGTGGCGCCTGCTGCGCGCATTTTCGTGTGTCTTTCTTTTGGGGTGAATGCCAATCGGCCGGTGGCACTGTGCCGGACGATCAGGTGGTGCTGATCACTCCGCACCGCGTCGCCATGCGCGGCACCGAGCACAAGCCGGCACGTTGCGTCGCCTTGCTCGGCGAGGTGGGTGACGGCGTTCGCTGCACCCTGTACGAGCAACGCTCCAGCCCCTGCCGGGAATTCGAGGCGTCCTGGGCCAATGGCGAACATAACCCGCGTTGCGACGATGCCCGCC
>CBIHQF010000457.1:0-3945 GCA_966211665.1 uncultured Pseudomonas sp.
GGCCCTAGCCAGGGTTGGCGGGGATAAGCCCCCCCCGCGCCACCACACTCGTTGGGGGGGGGGGGCTCGAGCGGCCACGACCCTCAAAGCCACACCGCATCCCACTGTGGGTAATCGCCCACCCGCGCGACCAGCCCGGCCCGCAAGGGATTGGCAACGATATAGCGGGGACCGACAAAATATCCTCTTCCCGGCGTAAAGCCCGGTCATGATAACCGTCCTGCCATACCTTGCCGTGTCCCTTCAGTGTCGAGTTGATCCGTCTGGCACTGCGACCTTTGACCCGACGCATCAGCTCACTGACCGACCCGCGCTTCAAAACCAGCAGCCAATGCAAATGATCGGGCATGACGACCCAGGCCAGGGACTCTACTAATGCGTCGTCCTGTGCACTACGTAACTCGGCGACCAATAGGCGGCCCAGAGCGACGTCGGTAAAAATCGGCTGACGCTTATGCACGGTCGAAGTCAGAAGGTAGATTCGCTCCGGCTCGGAGAATCGCCCCACACGCAACTGATCTGAACGGGGCATTCCTTTGCCTCCCTGATTTTCGTTTAAGCCTATATAGCAGCCGAATTGGCGGATTGCTCGTCGCGGCTAAAGCCCCTCCCACGGGTCACCACAATCTTGTGGGAGAGGTCGGGCGGCGATCCGCTGGGCGGCACCCCGCTTCAGCCGCGATGACTCTATTGGCGCTGCAATTCAATACGCCCACGGCTGAGATCCGCCAGTAGCCGTTGCAGTTCGGCAGCCCGCCGCGGCGGCACCGCCAGCTGCAACTCGGCGCCGCTGGCGTCGTAGGTTTCGCTCTCCAGTAGGCTGTCCAGCTCCGCTAAGCGGACCTTGAGCAGCGGCAGTTCGGCGAACAGGCAATGGCAGCGGTAGCGATCACGCGCGATCAGCGCATGGCGTTCGGCCGCCTGCAGGCATTTGTTCGCTGCACCGCCATAGGCGCGGGCCAGGCCGCCGGTGCCGAGCTGGATGCCGCCGTACCAGCGGATCACTAGCACCGCCACCTGGTCGCAGTCCTGCGCCTCGATGGCCGCGAGGATCGGCCGGCCGGCGGTGCCGCCCGGTTCGCCGTCGTCGCTGAAGCGGTACTGGTTGCCGACCTTCCAGGCCCAGCAGTTGTGCGAGGCGCCAGGGTCGCTGGCGGCGGCGATAAACGCCTGCGCCTCGGCCGCGCTGGCAACCGGCGCGGCGAGGGCGAGAAAGCGGCTCTTGCGGATCTCCTCGCGGTGCTCGCAGAGGCCGAGCAGGGTGAAGGGCATCAGGTGGGCGGGGTCAGCCCGCAGCCCTTGAGAATGATCCGCACCAGGTTGTCGCTGGCTTCATCGAAGTCCTGTTTGGTCATGCGCGTGCGGCCGGTGAGCCGGCAAACCTGCGAGGCGAAGTCGGCGTAGTGTTGGGTGCTGCCCCACAGCAGGAAGATCAGGTGCACCGGGTCCACCGGGTCCATCTTGCCCGCAGCGATCCAGGCCTCGAATACAGCAGCGCGGCCGCGAAACCAGGCCTGGTAATCCTGATCGAGCAGTTGCGTGAGGTTTTCGCCGCCACTGATCACTTCCATCGCGTAGATGCGCGACGCCTTCGGGTGGCGTCGGGAGAACTCCATCTTGGCGCGGATATAGTGGGCCAGCGCTTGCGCCGGGTCGTCGTCGACCGTCAGGTTGTTGAAGGTGCTGTCCCAGAGTTCGAGGATATTGGCCAACACCGCCTGGTACAGGCCCAGCTTGTTGCTGAAGTAGTAATGCAGGTTGGCTTTCGGCAAACCGACGGTCTGCGCGATGGTGTTCATGCTGGTGCCTTTGAAACCATGGCGCGCGAATTCTTCCTCGGCGGCCTTGATGATCGCTTCTTCGTTTTTCTGACGAATGCGCCCGGCGGGTTTGCCGCTGGGGTTGGCGCTGTGTGCGGGAATTTCAACGGTCATTAGCGATTCCGAGCTGTTCTGATTGCGACAGCACTGATAACCCACTGTCGGTGAGGTGACAAGCGCGACGCGTCAAAAACACGCCGTAGATAGCATGTAGCCAGGTTTGGGAGCGATCCAAGGCAATTCATGACTGTTTTCTGGCGTCATTCCTGCGTTGCCCTGCCGCACTCCGTCCATTGCGTAGACCTTATATTCATCGACAAGGTCTGTCATGCCGCAAGGCCGTTTTGCCGCCGACAGGTAGCGGGGCTCAGGTCATACCCGCTCGGATGGCTCAAGCCCGGGCGTTTCCTTCGCCGTCCGTCCGCCCAGATACCAACCCAGCGCGCCCCAGGTGGCGGCGCAAAGGGCGCCGGTTAGCGCCGCGACCAGCACGCCCTGGCTGAGTGTGTCGAGCAGCGCTTTGAGCCAGGCGCTGACGGCATCGCCGCCACGGTAAACCAGGGTGTCGATGACGTTTTTCGCCTTGTATTTGCTGTGTGCGTCGAGCGGGGCGAAGAGCATCTCGCGGCCGGGACGGACGAAGGCATACTCGCCGACGCGGCGCACGATCATCAGCCCCGCCAGCATGGCGAAGGTCGGCGCTATCGCCAGGCCGATAAACCCCAAACAGACCAGCAGCGGCACCCCGCTGAGCAGAATGCGGATACCCAGGCGCTCGGCGATGCGCCCGGTGATGAACAGCTGGGCGAGCAAGGACAATGCCTGCACGGCGAAGTCGAGCAGGCCGAATACGCGAATCTGCTGGTTGCGCTCCGGAAACAGCTGCGCCACCAGCCGTGCCTGCTCGAAATACAGAAAGGTACTGACCGTGGCCAGAAGGACGACAAAGGCGCTGATCGCCAACAGGTACGGCGAGGCCACTACGCCGGCGAAGCCGCTGAACGGGTTGCCGATCACTGGCCGGCGCGGGTTGTCGCTCGGCGCCGCACCCGGCCGCCCGGCGCCGCCCGGCGCGCGCCCGGTCCTCAGGTAACGCGTGGCCCGCACCGCCACGCCGAGCAACAGCGCGGCGGCGAAAATCAGCCCGCTCTGGTCTACAACATCGACGAACAACGCACCCAGCGCCGGCCCGAGCAAACCGCCGCTGCTGGCCCCTGCGGCGATAAAGGCGAACAGCCGGCGGGCCTGGGCGTCGTCGAACACATCGGCCATCAGGCTCCAGGCCACCGAGACGACGAACAGGTTGTACACGGAAATCCACACATAGAAGATGCGCGCCAGCCAGACCGCATCGTCGTTGCGCTGGAACAGCGCCGCGAACGTCAGCAGATTGAGGATGAAGAAGCCGTACACCCAATCGATATAGCGCGCCCGCGGCACCCGCGAATTGAGCCAGGCGAACAGTGGCACCGCGCAGAGCATCGCGACGAAGGTCGCGCTGAACAGCCACTGCAGATTCTCCACACCGCCGCGAATGCCCATGGCCTCGCGCACCGGTCGCAACATGAAGTAACCGCTGAACAGACAGAAGAACAGGCCGAAGCCGCACAGCGCCGCGAGCAACTCGGTGGGTTTGGCGTTGATCGCTTGGGCCAGGCGTTGCTTTGCCGTCATAAAACCGCCTGTCGCCTTGGAAGGCTTATCGATAGACGCCGTCTGGCGCTCAGCTGAACGCCTGGACGATCTTCGCGCGCAACGCCGCATCCGGCAGACGGCCATGGCCGGCTTTGAGGTTGTCGGCCATATAGCGCGGGTTGGAGGTGGCAGGGATCACCGCCGTCACCGCCGGTTCGGCGAGGATGAACTTGAGCAGCAATTGCGCCCATGAGTTGGCATCGATCTCGATCGCCCAATCCGGCAGCGGTTTGCCCTTGACCGGCCGCAGCAGTTGGCCGCGTTGAAACGGACGGTTGATCAGGGTGGCGATGCCGTGGTCGGCGCAGTACGGCAGCAGGCGTTTTTCGGCATTGCGCTCGGCCACCGAATAGTTGAACTGGACGAAATCCAGCTTCTCACGTGCCAGCACCTCGAGCAGATCGTCATGGGCCGCTTCGAGGTAATGGGT
>CBIHQF010000458.1:0-3944 GCA_966211665.1 uncultured Pseudomonas sp.
GCTGATGCCCGGGGTGGTATCGGCAAGGTTCGCCTCGGTCATGGTTTCGGAACTGAGCTCGCCGCTTTTGCTCTGCGACCAGTAGAGGGCGTAACGCCCGCTGTCGTTGCTGCCCAGTTCGGGCATGTCGCCGAACAGGCTGTCTTTGCCATCCAGCCCCTCCGGTTCGAAGGCCACATAAATGCCGAGCAGGCTGCGGTTGGCTTCCAGGGCGCTACGGATCTGCCGGGTCAGGTCTTCACGCAGGTCGAAGGCGTCGAGAAAACGCTTCTGCGCCTGCTCGCGAATAAACAGCACCTGCTTGGCTGCGCCCTTGCCGTACTGATAAGCGTCCATGAAGTAGCGTTGCATAAGCAGCGCCTGGGACTGGGCGCGCGCCTCCATGCGTAATTGCGCCGACTCTTCGAGCATATCGCTGCTGACCTGTTTGACCAGGCTGGAGCTTCGCGAGGCCTGCAGCACCGAAGCCCCGACCAGCACCGCCACTATGCTCAACAAACACAGGCCTGCGAGCAGGGTGATCTTCAGTTGGATCGAGAGTCGGCTGAACGGCATGTTTTACGACCTTCTTTTTCTATCAGGCTATGTGCGCCTATCGGCGGCGCCGGGGCTTTCTTGAGTCAAGCGTAGCAAGTGCAGACGCATCCATGTCGAGTCAGCCTTGAATAAGGCGCAACCATGCAAGATCGAGTCGAAAGGACATAACTAACCAGGTATTCGGCGGCGAATCGCCTACTTTTCCAGCACTTGCGGGCCTGCTTCCCGAGCCTCGACGAGTAGGCAATGGGCGGTTTTTGTTCGCACTCGCCCGGGTTAGCGCTGACTAAAGGAGATCGGGCGCCACAGGCACATGCGAAGCGGATGAACAACGAACAGGTGGAAGCTAAGGTTTTTCTCGGGCTGTTGCTGGGGGTCTCGCTGGCCTTTGGCTGGATACTTTGGCCGTTTTATGGCGCCGTGTTCTGGGCGGTCATCCTGGCGATCCTGTTCGCCCCTCTGCAGCATCACCTGCTGCGGCGCTTCAAAGGGCGCCGTACCTTGGCGGCTATCAGCACCACCTTGCTTTGCGTGCTGTTGGTGGTACTGCCGGTGATCATGATCACCGGATTGCTGGTGCAGGAGGTCAGCCTCGTGTACACCCGTCTCGAGCGTGGCGAATTGGACCTCGGCGCTTTTGTGGCCCAGGTCAATGATGCCTTGCCGCCGGTGGTACAGAACCAGTTGAACCGTTTCGGGCTGGGCGATTGGGGGAGCTTGCGCGAAACGCTTTCGGACTATGCGCGCCAGGGTAGCCGCTATCTGGCGACCAAGGCATTCAGTTTTGGCCAGGGTACGTTCGAGTTCGTTATCAGCTTCTTCGTAATGCTGTATTTATTGTTCTTCCTGATCCGCGATGGCGTCGAACTGGTTGCGCGGGTCAAACAGGCAATGCCGTTGAGTGCCGCGCACCAGCGTCGGTTATTCAGCAAATTCGCCCGTGTGGTGCGGGCGACGATCAAGGGCAATATCGTGGTGGCGGTCACCCAGGGCGCGCTGGGCGGCCTGATTTTCTGGATATTGGGCATTCCCAGCGCCTTGCTCTGGGGCGTGCTGATGACCTTCCTTTCGCTGCTCCCCGCCGTCGGGGCGGGGCTTATCTGGACACCGGTCGCCTTGTATTTTTTGTTCAGCGGGGCGCCGACCCAGGCGCTGGTGCTGACTCTCTACGGGATCGGCGTTATAGGCCTGGTGGATAATATCCTGCGGCCGATTCTGGTCGGTAAGGACACCAAATTACCCGATTATCTGGTGCTGATCTCAACCCTCGGCGGCTTGTCGCTATTCGGTTTGAACGGCTTCGTTATCGGACCGTTGATCGCGGCGCTGTTCATTTCCTGTTGGGCCATGTTCGGTACCGAGGATGAGGATGAGGAGGAGCCGGTCGCCGTGCTGACCAACTCCCAGGCGTTGCCCGCCGTTGCGCCCCCGGACAAGGAGTAGCGCATAAACGAAAATGCCCGTATCTCTCGATACGGGCATTTTCTCCATTCCAGCCGGACTGCTGGGTTGTCGCAGAGCCCGGTTGCCGGTTTTTGCGCTTATCTTTTATCGCACTAAGGCGGCCAGGCCCGCCTGTTGCACGATATCCAGCAGCGGCTGTGGGTAGACGCCGAGGAAGAAGGCGAGCAGGGCAACGAACAGCAGCATGATGCCGCCAGCGCGTTGGCCCCAATTGAAAGGCGCATCGTGACGGCGCAAGTTGGGCTCGTTGAGGAACAGGGTCACCACCACCCGCAGGTAATAGAACACGGCGATGGCGCTGCCCAGCACCAGCGCGCCGAGCAACCACCAGAGTTGCCCCTGCACGCCCGCGGCGATCACGTAGAACTTGCCGATAAAGCCGGCGGTCAGCGGAATACCGGCCAGCGACAGCATCATCACGGTCAGCACGGCCGTCAGGTAAGGGCGGCGCCAGAACAGGCCACGGTATTCGTAGAGCGCATCGGCGTCGCGGCCGCTATAGGGCGTGGACATCAGCGTCACCACGCCGAACGCGCCAAGGCTGGTCAGCACGTAGGTAGCCAGGTACACGCCGATGGCTTCGACGGCCAGGCCCTTGCTCGCGATCAAGGCCACCAGCAGATAACCGAAATGGGCGATCGAGGAATAACCGAGCAGGCGCTTGAGGTTGCTTTGCAGCAATGCCAGCAGGTTGCCGAACAGGATCGAGGCGATGGCGATGACCGTCAGCAAATCGTTCAGCCAGCCGCCCGCGGTAGCCGGCGACAGCTGATAAAGCCGCAGCAGCACCGCGAACACTGCCACCTTGCTGGCGGTGGCGAGAAAGGCCGCCACGGGGACAGGGGCGCCCTCGTAGACGTCCGGCGTCCACAGGTGGAAGGGCACCAGTGACAGCTTGAAGGCCAGGCCGATCAGCATCATGCCGATCCCGATCTGCACCAGCAGCCCGCTGCCGCCGGCCGCCAGGCTGGCGCCGATTCCGGCAAAGCTCAGGCTGCCCGATTCGGCGTACAGCAGCGCCATGCCGAACAGCAGAAACGCACTGCCCGCGGCCGACAACACCATGTACTTGATGCCGGCTTCCAGCGAACGCTTGTTGAAGAAGGCATAGGCGACCATGCCGTATACCGGTACCGACAGCAGCTCCAGGCCGATGAACAGCCCCGCCAGGTGCTGAGCGCTGACCAGTACCAGCCCGCCAAGGGCCGACAGCAGCATCAGCAGGTACATTTCCTCGCGATTGCCGGGGTAGCCTTTCTGCCCGGACTCGCCGTTGCTGACCGTCGCCTCGCCCAGATAGGCATGGGTCAGGGTCACGCAAGCCAAGGTGGCCGCGAGCACCATCGCCATGTAGTAGTAGGCGAAGTTATCGATCAGTAATAACGGCGTCACCTGCAGTGGCGTGACTTCGATGGCCGGAACGATAGACAGCAAGGCCAGGTTGAGGCCCAGCACCGACAGCACGAAGGTGAAGGTGTGATTGCGCTTCCAGGCGATCGCCAACATCACCACGATAACCGTGGCACTGGTGACCAATAGCGGCAGCAGGGCGATGAGGTGTTGAACGGTAAATTGCATATCGCTGCTTTCCATTACAGGCTACCGGGCCGGGCGAGTTGATTGAGGGCGCCGCTCATCCACTGCTGCACGCCCGGCGCTAGAAAGCCGCCGCCACCGCTGTCGTCGCTATGCTGCAGCGCGCCCTCGAGCACGTAGCTGAGGATCTCCATGTTGGCGTGCCGGTGCGGCGGGAACCCCGCGCCCGGCGCGACCCGGTCCTCGTTGACCACGCGCAGGGCGGAGAAGCCCATCCACGCCGGATCGTGGAAGTGGCCGAACGAGAACGTGTGGCGGCTGTCGAGCCAGCCGGTGCGGACCTGGCCGCGATCGCCCGAGCGGCGTTCCAGGATCACTTCGACGCCGCCTCCACCTTCGGCACCAGC
>CBIHQF010000459.1:0-3935 GCA_966211665.1 uncultured Pseudomonas sp.
CTGTCCTTGGCCAGGGTCTGCACCACGCCGACGGCGCGGCCGATCTCTTCGGCCAGAGCGGCGATCGCTTCGGCGGTGTGTTGCACCGTCTGCTTGCCCTGGTTGGCGGCTTGATCGGCATGGTTGGCCGCTTCCGCGGCATGGGTGGCGTTGCGCGCCACATCCTGGGCGGTGGCGGTCATCTGGTGTACGGCGGTGGCCACCAGTTCGATTTCGGACAACTGCTTCTGCACGCCCTGGTTGGTGCGGATGGCGATATCGGCGGTGTGTTCCGAGGAGTCGCTGACTTTCTGCACCGAGCCGACCACCTGGCTGATCATGTTTTGCAGCTTGCCGAGGAAGGTATTGAAGCCCTGGGCCATGGCTCCCAACTCGTCGCTGCGCTGCACTTCGAGGCGTCGGGTCAGGTCGCCTTCGCCCTGGGCGATGTCGTCGAGCATGGCGACCATTTGCTTGAGCGGGCGGGCGATGCCGTAGCCGACGAACCACACCACCAGCAGGCCGATAACCGCGATCAGCAGGCCGACCAGGGCCATGCCCAGGGTGTCGGCGTCGCGCTGCGCGGCCAGCTCTCCTTGCAGGGTTTGCAGATCGGCCATCACGGTTTTCAAGGGGATGGCCAGGGTCAGGGTCCAGCGGTTCTCGGTCTCGCCCAGGGGGAACTTGAAAAACAGCTCGATAAAACCGGATTCGGGCTTGTCGGCGGCCTGGATGCTGTATTGAATCTGCCCAGGCTGCAGATTTTTCAGGGTGGTCAGGGCGGTGGCGTCGAGCAGTTCGCTGGCTTGGCTGCCGAGTTTGTCCGGCGCCTGGGTCGAGGCGACCAGGCTGCCGTTGCCGGCGATCAGCGCCAGTTCGCCGGCGCCGTCATACAGTTGGCGGTCGGCGGCGAGCAGCAAGTCCTGGATGAAGTTCACCGCCAGGTCGACCCCGGCGATGCCGCGGAATTCGCCGTCGACCAGGATCGGCGAGGTGAACGATGCCAGCATGACCATCTTGCCGCCGACCTCATAGGGCGCCGGGTCGATCACGCAGGCGCGCTTGCGTTCTTTCGGGCACAGGTAATATTCGCCTTCGCGCACACCGGTGGGCAGCAGCGTCTCGCTCTCCATGGTACCCAGCGCATCGAGCCCGAGGCTGCCGTCCGGGTTGCGGAACCACCAGGTCAGGAAGCGCCCGCTGCCGTCGTAGCCGTTATCCTTGGGGCCGGCGTAGATATCGTCATTACCGTCGAAGGCATTGGCTTCCCAGCCGATATAGCTGCCGAGCAGTTTGGGGTTCTGCGCGGTGGTCTCGCGTATCAGGTTCGACAACTCTTCGCGACTGGTGGTGAGCAGCGGGCTGCCGTCGGCATCCCGCATGCCGAACAGGGCGTTGACCCGCGCCAGGTCCGCGGTGATTTGCAGGGGGGGGTCCAACTCCCGTTGGATCTGCAGCGCCTGTACCTGCACCAGCGCCGCCAGGCGTTGTTCGATGAACTGTTCGAGCAGCGCCCGGGTTCTTTCCTGTACCAGCGTTTGGCTGCGATGGCCGGCGAACAGGGCATAGACCACCAGCACCGCGACCACGGCAAGAATGATCGCGCCAGCCAGGGCCGCTACCGAAGATTGGATCGACTTGAACTTCATGGGAACTCCGCAGCGCGGTTAATGCCTATTCCGGTTTATCGCAATCGGACATCGAATCCTTAACGTCTGAATGGATAAAAGATGGCTGTTGCCCATATTGCAAGCTGGACGGTTGCTCCCGGTGAAGCGGCGACCTAGCATAGCGCGCTCATTCGTAAGGAGATTCGGCATGAATCGCTTGTTGTCCATATCCGCGCTCGCCGCGGCCTTGCTGCTGGCGGGATGCCAAGCCGTGAACACCACCAGCGGCGGCGCGGTCGGCGTCGAGCGCAAGCAGTACATGTTCAGTGCGCTATCGACCGAAGAGGTCAATCAGATGTATGCGCAGTCCTACCAGCAAACCCTGGGGGAAGCCGCGAACAAGGGCGTGCTGGATCGGAGCAGCGCCAATGCCAAGCGTCTGCGCACGATCGCGGGGCGCTTGATCGAGCAAGCCCCATTGTTCCGCCCGGATGCCGCACAATGGCAATGGGAGGTCAACCTGATCAAGAGCCCGGAGCTGAATGCCAACTGCGGCCCTGGCGGCAAGATCATTTTCTACAGCGGGATCATCGAGAAGTTGAAGCTCACGGACGATGAGATCGCCGCGATCATGGGCCATGAAATGGCTCACGCCTTGCGCGAACACAGCCGCGAAGCCATGTCCCGGGCTTATGGCGTGGCCTTGGCCAAGCAAGGCGCCGGTGCCCTGCTGGGGCTGGGTGAGGGTGGCATGGCCGTGGCCGACACCGTGGTGCAATACAGCCTGACCCTGCCCAACAGCCGCGGTAACGAGAACGAGGCCGATCTGTTGGGGTTGGAACTGGCCGCGCGGGCCGGTTACAACCCTAACGCGGCGGTCAGCCTGTGGCAGAAGATGGCGGCTGCGGGCAACGGGGCGCCACCGGAGTTCATGAGCACCCACCCGTCGTCGGGTTCGCGGATCGCGGCGCTGCAGGCGGCCATTCCGAAAGTCATGCCGCTGTATCAGCAGGCCAGAAGCGGTAGCTGATCACCCCCCCCTGTGCGTGCCTGAATATTGCGCTAACGCGCTATATCCAGGCGGTAGGAGCGCTTTATTAAGGCCATGTACCTGTTGTCTGTTGACGCACTTGAGCTGGCGAGACGATGCCAAGGGCGGTGTCATTCGTAGGGTGGGTTAGGCGCATAACCACGGGCTATAAGCTGATACTTAGCCCGTTGCGCCGTAACCCACCATGGGGGCTAAACCGGTCTCGCTTGGTGGGTTATGTGGCGCTCGGATTCAGCAGTGGCCACTCAAACCCGGCTCAGCGCCACTAACCTACCCTACAAAAGCAACAAAAACTGGGTGCAACAAGTAGTGGACGCATAGCCTTTATCAAGGCAGGGCTTTTTCGGCGAATGGACGGGTTTCCAGGCCCAGCTGCGCACGGAAACTCTCCATGTCGAACATGGTGCAGATTTCCTGGATTTCATCGTTCGGCGTCAGGCTCCAGAACGCCATCGCCGAAATGCTCATGACCTTGTCGCTGGGGGGGTAACCCAGGGCGGGCTTCTGAATGGTGCCGATCAGGGTGCTCCAGGTAACGACCTTGTTACCTTCGGCGACGCACTCCTCGACCACCACTTCGATATCCGGCATGGCCAGGCGAATGTCCTGCACCATCCGGATAAAGCCCTCGCTGTTCAGCGGGTGGCCGACGAACGAACTTTTGTAGAGAAAGTCCTTGCTGTGCAATTGCTCGGTCAAGGCCAGGTGGCCTTTGTTCCATGACAGGTCGATATGTTTTCGAACCAGTTTTTTGCGCTCATTCAACGACACGGAAATCTCCTGATTGCCTTACAAGTGAGCAATTCCTTGCACACTTTAGCAGCAGTCAGGGCGACGATGCACAGGCTCGGGCTAAAAGCCGCCAGCCAATACCAGCGCCTGATAACCCGCATACCCGGCAAGGGCAATAAAGGCCGTGGCGGCCAAGCGCCTGATCAGCGTCAGCGGCAAGCGCTCGGCGGCGAAGTTGCCAGCCAGTACCACGGGCACGTTGGCGACCAGCATGCCCAGGGTGGTGCCGAGCACGACCAGAATGAAATGCGGATACTGGGCGGCGAGCATCACGGTGGACACCTGGGTCTTGTCGCCCATTTCGGCGATGAAGAAGGCGATCAGGGTGGTGAGGAAGGGGCCGTGACGTTTCAGGCCGGAGCTGTCTCCGTCGTCCAGCTCGTCGGGAACCAACGTCCACAATGCGACCGCGACAAAGGAGGCGGCCAGTATCCAGCTCAGGGTGGCGGGGGCGAAAAAGTCAGCCACCCAATTACCGACGGCGCCGGCGGCGAAATGGTTGG
>CBIHQF010000460.1:0-3915 GCA_966211665.1 uncultured Pseudomonas sp.
GAAGACCTGTATTACCGGCTGAATGTCGCGCCGCTACGGATTCCGGCCTTGCGCGAGCGCGGCGAGGATGCGCTGCTGCTGTTCCAGCACTTCGCCGAGGCCGCCGGCAACCGCCATGGCCTGCCCCCACGGGCGCTGCAACCGCAGCAACGCGCCGCCCTGCTGCGCCATACCTGGCCGGGCAACGTACGCGAACTGCAGAATGCCGCCGAGCGCTTCGCCCTGGGCCTGGGTCTGGATCTCGACCTGCAAGCGCCGCCCGAGGTCGAGACGCCGGCGGCGGCCAGCGGTTTGAGCGCCCAGGTGGAAGCCTACGAACGCAGTCTGATCAGCGCCGAACTGAGCCGTTCGCACAACTCGCTGCGCAGCCTCGCCGAAGCCCTGGGCGTGCCGCGCAAAACCCTGCACGACAAACTGCGCAAGCACGGCCTCAGCTTCTCCGAGCCTGGCGGATTCCCGCCAGATGAATTCGAGTAAATGGCGGATTCCCGCCAAATCCATCGATACCCACCACCATTGGCCCACACCGCGGGCCACCGCACATCCCAGCCAGCCCCCAGCGTAAACGCGTACCGCAACCGCCAATCGGGGTATTTCGGCGACCTGGCATGCCGGTTGCTCTAGTACCCATGGCGACTCGACGAGTTCCGGTCCAGGCCATTGCGGCGCAAACCTGTCGTTTTCCGGCAGGCCACCTAGACTTGATCTCGTTACCTGTCCTGCAGCGCTACGGCGCATAACGCGATAACCACAATAAGAGGAAGCACTCCATGTTCAAACTGACCGCTAAGGCGCTGGCATGCGCACTGTCGCTGAGCATCGCCGGTATGGCCCAAGCCGCCGAGCCGATCGTCATCAAATTCTCCCACGTAGTCGCCGAGCACACCCCCAAGGGTCAAGGCGCGCTGCTGTTCAAAAAACTGGCCGAAGAACGTCTGGGCGACAAAGTCCGGGTCGAGGTCTACCCGAGTTCCTCGCTGTTCGGCGACGGCAAGGAAATGGAAGCGCTGCTGCTCGGCGACGTACAGCTGATCGCCCCTTCGCTGGCCAAGTTCGAGCAATACACCAAGCAAATCCAGGTATTCGACCTACCGTTCCTGTTCAAGGACATGGCCGCGGTCGACCGTTTCCAGCAAAGCCCGGAAGGTCAGGCGCTGCTGAAATCCATGGAAGCCAAGAACATCACCGGCCTGGCCTACTGGCATAACGGCCTCAAGCAGCTGTCGGCCAACAAAGCCCTGCTCGAACCCAAGGACGCCCGCGGTCTGAAGTTCCGCGTGCAGCCCTCCGCCGTACTCGAAGAGCAGTTCAAGGCCGTCAAAGCCAACCCGCGTAAGATGAGCTTCGCCGAGGTTTACCAAGGCCTGCAGACCGGTGTGGTCAACGGTGCCGAGAACCCTTACTCGAACATCTACAGCCAGAAGATGCATGAAGTGCAGAAGTTCATCACCGAATCCAACCACGGTGTTCTGGACTACATGCTGATCACCAACACCAAGTTCTGGAACGAACTGCCGGCAGACGTGCGCAGCGAACTGGACAAGATCGTCGTCGAAGTCACCGCCGAAGTGAACAAGCAGGCCGGCGCGCTGAACGATGGCGACAAGCAGCGCATCCTCGATGCCAAAACCACCGAAATCCTCACCCTGACTCCTGAGCAGCGCGGCATGTGGCGCGACGCAATGAAGCCGGTGTGGAGCAAGTTCGAAGGCGAAATCGGCGCAGACCTGATCAAAGCCGCAGACGCAGCTAACCAGTAGGACGAATTGAGCGCAGCGATACCCATCGCATGACCCGATGGGTATCGCCGCCTGCGAATCAACCGATCCTACCACTGCGGACAGCGGTCCGCAGTGGCCCTGCGCTATCCACTCCACCCCTGGAGACTCTATCGATGAACGCCTTGCGGCGCGTCTGGGACCACTTCGAGGAAGGCTTTATCGCCTTTCTGCTGGCCGCCATGACGCTGGTGACCTTCGTCTACGTGATCCTCAACAACCTCTACACGCTGTTCTACACCCTGGCGGATCGCTGGGAAGCGAGCAGCGAGTTTTTCTTCGCCATTGGCGACAGCATTCTGGCAATGGCCCAGGCGATGACCTGGAGCATTGCCCTGACCAAGGCGCTATTCGCCTGGTTGATCTTTTTCGGCCTGGCCTATGGCGTGCGCACCGCAGGGCATATCGGTGTCGATGCCCTGGTCAAACTGGCCAGCAAACCGGTGCAACGCTACATCGGCGTGGTCGCCTGCCTGGCCTGCCTGGGCTACGCCGGCTTGATCGCGGTAGCCAGCTTCGACTGGATGGGCACGCTGTTCAGCGCCGGCATCGGCGCCGAGGACCTCGGCCATTACGGCATCATGCAGTGGCACATCACGATCATCGTGCCGTTCGGTTACGCCATGGTGTTTATCCGTTTCCTGGAAATCTTCGTGCGAATCCTGCGCAACCAGCAGACCGGCCTCGGCCTGGCCGATGAAGCCGCCGAAGCGATGAAGCTGACCGAGCACGAGGAGCCCAAGCAATGACCATTCTGTTTCTATTCTTCGTGCTGTTCCTGCTGATGTTGATCGGCGTACCGATCGCCGTGTCCCTCGGCTTGGCCGGCTCGGTGACGATCATGCTGTTCAGCCCGGACTCGGTGCGTTCGCTGGCGATCAAACTGTTCGAAACCAGCGAGCACTACACCCTGCTTGCGATTCCGTTCTTCCTGCTGTCCGGCGCCTTTATGACCACCGGCGGCGTGGCCCAGCGCCTGATCGACTTCGCCAACGCCTGCGTCGGTCATATCCGCGGCGGCCTGGCGATTTCCGCGGTGATGGCCTGCATGCTGTTCGCCGCGCTGTCGGGTTCATCCCCGGCGACCGTGGCAGCAGTGGGCTCGATCGCCATCGCCGGCATGGTGCGCTCCGGTTACCCACAGGCGTTCGGCGCCGGCATCGTGTGTAACGCCGGTACCCTGGGCATCCTGATCCCACCGTCGATCGTCATGGTGGTGTACGCCGCGGCGACCGAGCAATCGGTCGGCAAGCTGTTCATGGCCGGGGTGATACCGGGCCTGCTGCTGGGTGTGGCGCTGATGGTGGCGATCTATATAGTGGCGCGCAAAATGAACCTGCCGGCCATGCCGCGCGCCAGCTTCCGCGAGTTCCTGAGCGCCGCGCGCAAAGCGGTGTGGGGGCTGTTGCTGATGGTGATCATCCTCGGCGGCATCTACTCGGGCATGTTCACCCCCACCGAAGCGGCCGCGGTGGCGGCGGTTTATGCCGGGTTCGTGGCGCTGTTCGTGTACAAGGACATGCGCATCCGCGAATGCCCCAAGGTGCTGCTGGAATCCGGCAAGCTGACCATCATGCTGATGTTCATCATCGCCAACGCCATGCTCTTCGCCCATGTACTGACCACCGAGCAGATTCCCCAGACCATCACCGCCCTGGTGATCGAGATGGGCCTGCAACCTTGGCAATTCCTACTGGTGGTGAACCTCGTACTACTGGTGGCCGGCGCCTTTATGGAGCCTTCGGCGATCATCCTGATCCTCGCGCCCATCCTGTTCCCGATCGCCGTGCAACTGGGCATCGACCCGATTCACCTGGGCATCATCATGGTGGTCAACATGGAGATCGGCCTGATCACCCCGCCGGTTGGGCTGAACCTGTTCGTCACCTCGGCGGTGACCGGCATGCCGCTGACCGCGGTGGTCCGCGCGGCCTGGCCGTGGCTGATGCTGCTGCTCGGCTTCCTGATGGTGATCACCTATATCCCGGCCGTATCCATGGCCCTGCCGAACTGGCTGGGCATGAGCTGAGTTCCATCTATTCCGTGTGCACTTTCAGCCCGGCCTCAGCGCCGGGCTTTTTTGGTTCTTCGCGGAATTTCGGGGAAGTGCCGATTGACACCGGACTGGCAATTTTGT
>CBIHQF010000461.1:0-3883 GCA_966211665.1 uncultured Pseudomonas sp.
CTACGGTCGGCCTGACCGGCATGTACGCGCGGCGCGGCGAAGTGCAGGCGGCCAAAGCGGCGGCAAGCAAAGGCATCCCCTTCACCCTGTCGACGGTCTCGGTATGCCCGATCGAGGAGGTGGCGCCGACCATCGAGCGGCCGATGTGGTTCCAGCTCTATGTGCTCAAGGACCGCGGCTTTATGAAGAACGCGCTGGAGCGCGCCAAGGCCGCCGGGGTGACCACCCTGGTGTTCACCGTCGATATGCCGGTGCCGGGTGCGCGCTACCGCGACGCCCACTCCGGCATGAGCGGACCGAACGCGCCGCTGCGTCGCGTGCTGCAAGCCATGACCCACCCGAGCTGGGCCTGGGATGTCGGCCTGCTCGGCAAGCCCCATGATCTGGGCAATATCTCCGCCTACCGCGGCAGCCGCACGGGCCTGGCCGACTACATCGGCTGGCTCGGCGCCAACTTCGACCCCTCGATCTCCTGGAAAGACCTGGAGTGGATCCGCGAATTCTGGCAAGGACCGATGGTGATCAAGGGCATCCTCGATCCGCAGGACGCCAAGGACGCGGTGAGCTTTGGCGCCGACGGCATCGTCGTCTCCAACCATGGCGGGCGCCAACTCGACGGCGTGCTGTCCAGCGCGCGGGCGTTGCCGGCGATTGCCGATGCGGTCAAGGGCGACCTGGCGATCCTCGCCGACTCGGGCATTCGCACCGGCCTCGATGTGGTGCGCATGCTCGCCCTCGGCGCCGACAGCGTGATGCTCGGCCGCGCCTTTATCTACGCCCTGGCGGCCGCCGGCGGCGCGGGCGTGAGCAACCTGCTGGAGCTGATCGAGAAAGAAATGCGCGTGGCCATGGTGCTGACCGGCGCCAAGTCGATCGGCGAGATCAACGCTGATTCACTGGTGCGTGAATTGGGTCGTTAAGCCTCTGCGTAGGAGCCAGCTTGCTGTGGTGCGGCACCCCGACGATCCTTGTAAGCCAAAAAGCATCGCCAGCAAGCTGGCTCCTACATAGTTCACTGCGCGACAGCGCTCCGTCGAAAACGGAGCGGTGACTCCTACAGATAAAGACAATCGACAACTCCCGGAGCCCCCATGAGCCTGCCCGCCACCTTCCTTGCAGAGGTGCATCGCCTGATCCCAGCAGAGCGCCTGTTCGACGACCCGCTCTCGACCCTGGCCTTCGGCACCGACGCCAGCTTCTACCGGCTGATCCCCAAGCTGGTGGTGCGGGTGGAATCCGAACGCGAAGTCGTGCAGTTGCTCAAACTGGCCAGCGCCGAGCGGGTGCCGGTGACCTTCCGCGCCGCCGGCACCAGCCTTTCCGGCCAAGCGCTCAGCGACTCGGTATTGATAGTGCTGGGCGATAGCTGGAGCGGCCGCGAAGTTCGCGCCCAGGGCCGGCAGATCCGCCTGCAACCCGGGGTGATAGGCGCTACGGCGAATACCCTGCTGGCGCCCTATCAACGCAAGATCGGCCCCGACCCAGCCTCGATCAACGCCTGCAAGATCGGCGGCATAGTCGCCAACAATGCCAGCGGCATGTGCTGCGGCACCGCGCACAACACTTATCACACCCTGGCCGGCATCCGCATGGTACTGGCCGACGGCACGGTGCTGGACACCGAAGACCCGCTCAGCGTGACGAGCTTCTTCGCCACCCATGCTGAGCTGCTCGCCCAGCTCGCCGAACTGGCCGGGCAAACCCGCGCCAATAGCGAGCTGGCGGCGAAGATCCGGCATAAATACCGGCTGAAGAACACCACCGGGCTGTCGCTCAACGCCCTGGTCGATTTCGACCAGCCGCTGGATATCCTCAGCCACCTGATGGTCGGCTCCGAAGGCACCCTGGGCTTTATCAGCGCGGTGACCTACGACACGGTGCCGGATCACCCGCACAAGGCCAGCGCGCTACTGGTATTCCCCGATGTGCAAAGCTGCTGCCGCGCGGTGACCGTGCTGAAACAACAACCGGTCTCCGCCGTGGAGCTGCTGGACAGGCGCAGCCTGCGCTCGGTGCAGAACAAACCCGGCATGCCGGAATGGGTGAAGAGTCTGTCGGACGACGCCTGCGCCCTGCTGATCGAGTCCCGCGCCGCCAGCCAGAGCCTGCTGCACGAGCAGCTCGGCCAGGTGATGACCTCGGTCAGCGAGTTTCCCCTGGAGAAGCGCGTCGACTTCAGCGCAGACCCGGTCGTATACAACCTGCTGTGGAAAATCCGCAAGGACACCTTCCCCGCCGTCGGCGCGGTGCGCCAGACCGGCACCACGGTGATCATCGAGGACGTGACCTTCCCCATCGAACAGCTCGCCGAGGGCGTCAATCGCCTGCTCGCATTGTTCGACAAGCACGGCTACGACGAAGCGATCATTTTCGGCCACGCCCTGGAAGGCAACCTGCACTTCGTCTTCACCCAGGGCTTCGACGACCCGCTGCAAGTCGCCCGTTACGAAGCCTTCATGCAGGACGTGGCGCAGTTGGTGGCGGTGGAGTTCGGCGGTTCGCTCAAGGCCGAACACGGCACCGGGCGCAATATGGCGCCCTTCGTCGAACTGGAATGGGGCGCCGATGCCTATCAGTTGATGTGGCAACTCAAGCGCCTGCTCGACCCGCAAGGCATCCTCAATCCGGACGTGCTGCTGTCGGATGACCCGCAGATCCACTTGAAAAATCTCAAACCGCTGCCGGCCGCCGATGCAATCGTCGACAAGTGCATCGAATGCGGTTTCTGCGAACCCGTGTGCCCGTCCAAGGGACTGACCCTCAGCCCGCGCCAGCGCATCGTGATCTGGCGCGATATCCAGGCGAAAAAACGCGCGGGCATCGACACCGCCGCATTGGAGCGCGACTACCAATACCAGGGCATCGACACCTGCGCCGCCACCGGTTTATGCGCCGAGCGCTGCCCGGTGGGGATCAACACCGGCGACCTGGTGCGCCAGCTGCGCGGTCGTGATGCCCAAAACACCCGCACGGCCGATTGGTTGGCCAATAACTTCCGCCGCGCCATGCAGGGCACCCGGATCATGCTGCGTGTGGCCAACGGCGCGCGCATGGTCATGGGCGCGCCCTTGCTCAGCCGCACCTCGGCGGCCTTGAGCAAGGCCAGCCAGGGCCGCGTGCCGCAATGGACGCCGGCCATGCCGCAACCGATTCGCCGGTTGCGGCTGCCCGAGGCCAACGACGATCCCCGCCCCAGGGTCGTATACCTGGCGGCCTGCGTCTCCCGCGCCATGGGCCCTGCGGCCAGCGATAGCGAGCAGATGCCGTTGCTCGATAAAACCCGCGCTTTGCTGGAGAAAGGCGGCTTCCAGGTGGTGTTCCCGGCCGACCTGGACAACCTTTGCTGTGGCCAGCCGTTCGCTTCCAAGGGCTATGCCGAGCAAGCCGAACGCAAGAAACGGGAGCTGATCGACGCGCTGCTCGAGGCCAGCCGCGGCGGCCTCGACCCCATCTATTGCGACACCAGCCCCTGCACCCTGCGTCTGCTGCAAGACGGCCTGGACCCGCGCTTGAAGCTGCACGATCCGGTGAAATTTATCCGCGAACATCTACTGGAGCGACTGGAGATCAGCCCGCAGCACACGCCCATCGCGGTGCATGTCACCTGCAGCACCCAGCACCTCGGGGAGGCCCAGGGACTGATCGATATCGTGCGGCGCTGCACCAGCGAGGTGGTGATACCGGAAGGCATCCATTGCTGCGGCTTCGCTGGCGATAAGGGTTTCACCACTCCTGAGTTGAACGGCCACGCGCTGCGCAGCCTGAAGTCGGCGGTGCAGTATTGCGCCGAAGGCATCAGCACCAGCCGCACCTGCGAGATCGGCCTCAGCCAGCACGGCGGCATCGACTACCACGGCCTGGTTTATCTGGTGGATCGCGTCTC
>CBIHQF010000462.1:0-3867 GCA_966211665.1 uncultured Pseudomonas sp.
GGGTGGGCGAAAATCAACTCGAAGCTGGCGCGCACCGGATCGATGCCTTGGGCCAGGCAAGCATGCCCGCTGGCCAGGGCCTTTTTGATCAGAATGCCTTTGCCGTGCTGTTCGGCGTAGTCCAATACCGGCAACTCGTTTTGCTCGTTGAGGTTATAAGTGACCATGGCGCAGTCGCCGCGTTCCAGTGCCAGCAGCCCACCTTCGACGGTTTTACCGGAAAGGCCGAAGGCGCGGATCTTGCCTTCGCGCTTGAGTTCGGCCAGGGTATCGTAGACCCCGCTGTCGCGCAGGATGGCGACATCGTTACCGTTCGAGTGGACCAGCACCAGGTCGATGTAATCGGTTTCCAGGCGTTTCAGGCTGCGCTCCACCGAGAAACGGGTGTGGGCGGGGCTGTAGTCGAAGTGCGATTGGCCGTCGACGAACTCCTCGCCGACCTTGCTGACGATCACCCATTGCTGACGCTGCCCGCGCAGCAGGGGGCCGAGGCGGCTCTCGCTGTTGCCATAGGCGGGCGCGGTGTCGATCAGGTTGATCCCCAGTTCATGGGCCAGGGTCAGCAATTGCCGGGCGGCGGCATCGTCGGGGATGGTGAAGCCATTCGGATATTTCACCCCCTGATCGCGGCCGAGTTTGACCGTGCCCAGACCCAGCGGCGAGACCAGCAGATCGGTCGAGCCCAGCGGGCGATGCAGGTTGTGCAGGGTGTGCAAGCTATGCATCAGAACAACTCCTCCCAGGCGGCTGGGGCAATGGCCGGGCGCGGTAACGGCGGCAGCGGCTCATGGCTGGCGGGTTGAATACCGTCGCGGTCGAGTGCCGCCAATACGCGATCGGCGAAGTCAGGCGCTAACGCCAGTTTGGTCGGCCAGCCGACCAGCAGTTTGCCTTGCTCGGCGAGAAAGGCGTTGTCCGGGCGCACCAGTCCGGACTGCGCCGGCTCGGCCCGTTCGACGCGCAAGGTGGCCCAGCGCGCACTGGACATATCGACCCAGGGCAGCAGGTCGGCGATTTCTTTCTGTGCGGCCTTGATCTGCGCTGTACTATCGCGTGCCACGCCCTCGGCTTCGGCCAGGTCGCCGCCCAGGTACCAGACCCACTCGCCGTCGACAGACGGGTGGCTGGTCACGGTGACCCGTGGCTTCGGTCCGCCGCCCAGGCAGTGAGCATACAGCGGTTTCAGGGTCGGCCCCTTGACCAGCACCATATGCAGCGGGCGCAGTTGCTGTGCGGGCTGGCTCAGGCCCAGCGCGTTCAGCAGTCCGGCATTGCCCCGGCCGGCGCTGAGGACGATGCGTTGCGCGCGGATTTCCCGGCCATCGACAACCAGACCACGCAATTCGTCCTGTTCACGCAGTGGCTCGATGCTTTCGGCGGCGAGCAAGCCGTCGCCGGCCAGTTCGGCCAGGCGTGCGATCAGGCTGGGTACGTCGAGCACCAGCTCGGCCAGGCGATAGACCTTGCCCTTGAATTTCGGGTGTTGCAGCGCCGGCGGCAGCTCCGCGCCCTTGACCTGATCGACCCGGCCGCGCACCGCCTTGCTGGCGAAGAAACTGGTGATATTGCCGGCCAGGTTGCCGGGGGACCATAAGTAATGGGCTTCGGAAAGCAAACGCACGCCACTCAGGTCCAGTTCGCCCTGGCCGCTCAGCGCTTCGCGCCAGCGCCGCGGCATATCGGCGATCGCCTCGGAAGCGCCGGTCAGGGCGCCGTGCAAGGCGTACTTGGCGCCGCCATGGATGATGCCCTGGGACTTGACGCTCTGCCCTCCGCCCAGGCTGGCATTTTCCACCAGCAGCGTGGTGTAGCCTTGGCGACGCAGGCGCGCATTCAGCCAGAGGCCGGCGATACCGCCGCCGACAATCAAAACGTCAGTGCTCAGAGCTTGGGACATGCGCGCGCCTCGATGTGGAAACAGATGTGCAGTATAACGGCAAGCGCCAAGCCGCAAGCTTTAAGCTGCAAGTTCGAAGCGCACTGGGCTGATGTTTTTACTTCCAGCTTAAAGCTTGTCGCTCGCGGCTATCGCCAATCAATGACCAGCGCTGTGCGAGAACAGTTGAATCACCGCCACGCCGCTGATGATCAACCCCATGCCGAGTATCGCCGGCAGGTCCAGTCGTTGCTGGTAGAGCACGGCCGCGGCGACGCTGACCAGCACGATGCCAAGGCCTGCCCACACCGCATAGGCGATGCCGACCGGGATGCTTTTCACCACCAGGCTGAGCATCCAGAAAGACAGGCCGTAGCCGAGCACCACCAGCAGCAGTGGAACAGGTTTGCTCAAGCCATCCAGCGCCTTGATGGCGGTGGTGGCGACGACCTCGGCGGTAATGGCGATGGCGAGGTAAAGGTAGCCGCTCATGGTGATTCTCCTGTCTGGTCCGGCTCATTCTAGGTGTCTGGCCGATGGGGTAAACTTATTACCTATCTGGTTTGGAGATAGGTTGTGCAGTGGAATCTGGAGCAGTTGCAGGTGTTCCTCAGCGTTGCTGAAGGGCAGTCGTTTTCCGCCGTGGGGCGCCGAATGAATCGCGCGCAATCGGCGGTCAGCACCGCCATCGCCATGCTTGAGACCGACCTCGGCGTGCTGCTGTTCGAGCGCAGCAGCGGCCGTCAGCCGCGTCTGACCGCCGCCGGCACGGCCTTGCTGGAGGAGGCGCGCGAGGTGCTGCGTCAATGCCAGCGCCTCGAGGGCCGGGCGCTCGGGCTGGTGCGTGGCGAGGAGGTGAGCCTGCGTTTGGCACAAGACGAGGCGATGCCCTATCAGCCGGTGCTCGACAGCCTCGAGGCGCTGGCCGGGGCTTTCCCCTTGCTCGAGGTGCAACTGACCAGCGGCGCCCAGGGCGAAGTCGCGCGCAAGGTGCTCGAACGCCGCGCCGACCTCGGTCTGTTGTTCCATCACGAGCAGATGCCCGATGCCCTCGAACGCCAGCGTCTGGGCAGTATCGAAATGGTCACGGTGTGTGGCGCCGACCATCCCCTGGCAAGTAGCCAACATGCCGACCGTCGCACCCTGGCGCGTCATCGTCAGTTGTTGATGGCGTTGGCGGATAGCCATTACCCCGGTGGCGAGCAGATCAGCCCGGCGGTCTGGCGCACCGACAGCTTCTACGCCATGGCCGAACTATTGATGCGTAATCTCGGCTGGGCCTGGTTGCCGCGCCATGTGCTGCAATACCCGACTTACCAGGGTCAATTGGTCGAGTTGAGCAGCGATTGGACGCCGCCGCCGCTGGTGGTGGAATTGGTCTGCCGCCGTGACCAGGCGCTCGGCCCGGCGGCGCTATGGTTGGCCGAGCGCTTCGCCGAATATCTCCAGGCTATCGAATAGAACAGCAGCAAGCGGCAAGCCATAAGCTGCAAGTAAGAGCAAAAAGCTTTTTCGGTATCCAGGCCAGCGCCATTCTGATTCGCTTGCAGTTTGCAGAGGGCGGCCATCCGCCTTGCAGCTCTGCTAAGCTGCGCGCCCATGAATAGAGCCCTCTACAGTCTGCTGTTGCACCTCGCCTTGCCCTTGCTCGCCGCGCGCCTGGCTTGGCGTGCCTGGCATGCACCGGCGTATTCCAAACGCATTGGCGAGCGTTTCGCCGTCGGCTTGCCGGCATTCAAGCCGGGTGGCATCTGGGTGCATGCGGTGTCGGTGGGCGAGAGCATCGCCGCGGCGCCGCTGATTCGCGCGCTGCTGGCGCGCTATCCGGGCCTGCCGATCACCATCACCTGCATGACACCGACCGGCTCCGAGCGGATTCAGGCGTTGTTCGGCGGCGCCGAGTTCGCCGAGCGCATCCAGCATTGCTATCTGCCCTCCGACTTGCCCTGGGCGGCGGCTCGCTGTCTCCAGCGCGTGCAGCCACGCCTGGC
>CBIHQF010000463.1:0-3849 GCA_966211665.1 uncultured Pseudomonas sp.
ATCCGCCAGGTGCCGCCGGGCTCCGCTGGCGAAACCCTGCTCGCGGGTATCGTCAACGGCCTGGGCACCCTGATCAACTTCCTCTCCGGCAGCTCCAGCACCTCGCCGCAGAATGCCTTGGGTACGCTGGAATCGCTGAACAGTCAGGGCGCCGCGGTATTCAACAGCAAGTTCCCGCAAGGTATTCCGACCACCGCCTGCGGCGAAGGCGCCTATAGCGTGCGCGGCGTGCGCTATTACTCCTGGAGCGGCACCAGCCCGGTGACCAACATCTTCGACCCCAGCGACCTGCTGCTCGGCGCGACCTCGCTGACCTTTGGCAGCGAAGCCAACGATGGTCTGGTCGGTCGCTGCAGCTCGCACATGGGCAAGGTGATTCGCGACAACTACCGGATGAACCACCTCGACGAAGTCAATCAGACCCTGGGGTTGACCCACCTGTTCGAGACCGATCCGGTCACCGTCTATCGCCAACATGCCAATCGTCTGAAGAACGACGGGCTGTAATCCAGCTAAGACCGCAGCGGAGCCCTTAGGGCTTCCGCTGCGCCTTAGCACCACTTGACCGTGAAAGAACCGTGAAAAAAATCCTGCTGCTCGTGCCCGTGGCCTTTATCTCGGCTATCGCCGGCATGCTTTATCTGGACCCGGCGGATAGCCCCACGACGCTTGAACAAGGCGCCAGCGAAGCCGCTAACGCAGAGCGCAACGCCGCGGCGATCACCAGCTCGGCCCCCCCCCTGAAAGCGCCCGTCCGCCCCCAAGAAATGCAAGCCTTGCCCGCCTCCTTCGACGGCACCCAGGTGGATGGCAGGTTTCGCGTCGACGCTGCGGGCCAGCTGATCGTCAGCGAGGACATCCGGCGGATTTTCGATTACTTCCTGGCCGCGGTCGGCGAGGAACCGCTGCGCGATAGCGTCGAGCGCCTGCAAGGCTATATCGCCAGCCAATTGCAGGAGCCCGCGCGCCAGCAAGCGCTGGGCCTGCTCGACCAGTACCTGGCCTACAAACGCGAATTGGTGCTGCTGGAACGGGATCTGCCGCAAATCGCCGACCTGCAGGCCATGCGTCAACGCGAAGCGGCGGTACAAGCATTGCGCGCACATATCTTCAGCGCCGAAGCCCAACAAGCGTTTTTCGCACGGGAGCAGGCCTACAACCAATTCACCCTGGAACGCCTGGCCATCCTCCACGACGCCCGGCTCGATGAGGCGGCGAAGGCCGCGGCGGTCGACCAGTTGCGTAACGGCCTGCCGCCGGAGATGCACGATAGCGTGCTGCCGCAGTTGCAAAACGACCTGCGCCAGCAAACCGCCAAGCTGCAGGCCGAAGGCGCCAGTGCCGCGCAAATTCGTCAACTGCGCCAGCAACTGGTCGGCGCCGAGGCCACGCAGCGCCTCGAAGCGCTCGATCAGAAGCGCCAAACCTGGAACCAACGGGTGAGTCGCTACCTGACGGAGAAAGCCAGGATCGAAGCCAACCAGGGCCTGAGCGCGAGCGACAAAGCCAGTGCGATCGCGCAATTGGCCGAAGCCGATTTCAACGAGCAGGAACGCCTGCGTCTGGATGCCGCCGAGCAGCTAGCGGCAAGTCGCCGCCCACGCGCGCCTTGATTGCGAAAACCACGCATAAAAACGCCGCTCATGTCCATGACATAAGCGGCGTTTGACGGGACCTTGCGAGTTCGGAACTTGGGCTTAGCCGGCGATGCGCTTATCCAGCGACAGCTTGCCCGCGCCTTCGATCATCACCGCCAGGCTGATCGCCAGTAGAGCCAGGGCGAATTCATAGCCGTTGTTGCTCATGAAGAAACCATTGGCCAGGTGCACGGTGACTATCGCCACCAGCATGGTCACGGCCAGTACCGCGGCAGCGGGACGCACCAGCAAACCGACGATCAACGCCAAACCGCCGAAGAATTCGGCGCTACCGGCCAGCAATGCCATCAGGTAGCCCGGCGCCAGGCCGATGCTTTCCATCCACTGGCCGACGCCGGCCAGACCATAGCCGCCGAACCAGCCGAAGAGTTTTTGCGAACCGTGGGCGGCGAAGGTCACGCCGGCGATCACGCGAAGGAGCGTGAGGCCGTAACCGGCTTGGGTGGAGACTAGACGCTGGATCAGTGTATTCATGCTGAGTATTCCTGCTTGCTGGAGAAAAGAAGATGAGGCATAGAATAACCAGATTTATAGATACTTAAAGTGGATATTATCGCTAATTTAAATCTAAATATTAGATTAATTGATTGCACTCCTGACCACCGCCCGCGGTTCCAGTAAATAACGTTCTCGGTCGTAGGCCAGGTAATACTTGTTGACGCTGTTGACGTAGCTGACCACCCCCATACCGACCTGCTCCATGGCGATCCGCTCGACCTGAAAAAACCATTGATTGGGATTCAAGCCACGTCGCTTGGCTTCGGCACGCATGCTCTGCACCCGCTGCGGTCCCATGTTGTAGCCCGCCAGGACGAACGCCATGCGCTCGCGTTCGTTGAGCTGCGGGCTATTGAAGAAATTGCGCCGGATCGCCGCCAGGTACTTGGCGGCGGCGAGCACGTTGTTTTCCAGCGCCGCGATATTGCTGACCCCAACGCTGCGACCGGCCGCCGGAGTGACCTGCATCAGGCCGGTGGCGCCGCCGCTGCCCCGCGCGGCCGGATTGAGCGTGGACTCCTTATAGGCCACCGCCGCCAACATCAGCCAATCGAAACGCTGTTGCGTGGCCTGCCGCTGCAACACCGGGCGCACTTTCTCCAGGCGCTGGCGTTCGATGCGGCCAAGTGGATAGCGCACCTTGTACAGGCGTCGATAGACCCGCTGAAAAGTAGCGTCCAGATCGGCCGGCTCACGGTAGCTTTTCAGGAAACGGTCGATGCTGGCCCTCAGCATCGATGCGTCGCGACGTACGTACCAACGCATGTCGCCGTCCTCAGCCAAGGGAATATGGCGATCGAGGCGTAGTTTCGGCAACACCTTGGCCCAGCGCTCGGCAATCGGCTGTTCCACCACGGTCAGGTTGTAGATGCCGGCATGCACCATTTCCAGCACATCTTCGACGGCCAGGCTGGGGTCGGCCCACTCGATGATCAGCGGTTGCAGTTTGCGCTCTATCAGCCGTTGATTGAGTTGGCGGATGGCCTCGCCGGCGGCGCTACCAGCCGGCAGCGCGAAGCTGCGCCCGGAGAGATCTTCGAGGCTCTGATAGCGGCGATTGCCCTGGCGCGCCACGATGATCAGCGGCACATCGCGGCGAATCGCGCTGCTGGCGCTCACCGCACCGCCGCCGCGCAGCGCAAGCAACTCGCCGGGGGCGACCAGATCGCCGTCGCCGCGCTGCAATGCGCCCAACAGCTGATCCTTGGCCACTGGCACGATTTTCAGTTTGAGCCGCCGCCCATCTCCGGCGTCGCGATTGAGGTACTGCTCGAATGCGCGCAGCCGGCGGTATTCCACGCCGATACTCTGCCCCTTGATCTCACCGGAGCTGTTGCGGCTCTGATTGACCAGCACACGCAGCTCGCCGCTGCGCCTGATGCTCGCCAGATCCCGGGCGGCCGCAGGCTGCGCGACTTCGGGCGGCCCGGCCAGCCGCGCGCCGGCCGACAACGGCCATAGCGCCAACAGGCAAAGCAGCAATAGCAGTCGTGGCATCTGGGCTCCAGGGCAACGTCGGCTCGCTCCGGGCGAGGCTGATCGACTGAACGTAAAGCGACCTGCGGCAGGCTGCCAACGCGGGGCGCGGAGGTTCGCATAGCCAGCCAGCGGATGCCAGCCGCAACTCGCGACTGGCTCAAAAGTCGGCTCTAATCCACTGAAAACATTGGTTTAATAACTGAAAGAAAAGCTC
>CBIHQF010000464.1:0-3842 GCA_966211665.1 uncultured Pseudomonas sp.
GTCGTTCGAAGTGGAGACCCTCAAGACCCTCAGCCGCCTGACCTCAATCCGCCTGGGGCAGCTGCTCTGGGTCGACGGCCAGCCCTACGATCAGCAGCTGCTCGGCACGGGCCTGAGTTACGCGCAGATGAGCACCCCGGCCGGGCTACGCGAGATCGCCCGCTACGCCGCCGGCATCGGCCCGGAGAAGAGCCAGATCATTCCCCGTAACGCCCAGGGCAACCTCGACCCGGCCAACGCCAGCAGCCTGGTCGCCGACGCCCATGCCGCCGGGCTTAAGGTGCATCCCTATACCTTCCGCGCGGAAAACAACTTTCTGCCGGTCGACTTGCGTAGCGGCGACGACCCGCAAGCCCACGGTGATATCGAGGCTGAGATCCGCGCCTTCCTCGATACGGGGATCGATGGTCTGTTCATCGACCAACCGGATATCGCCGTGCGTCTGCGCCGACAGCAATAGGCCGGATTTCCTCAACGCGGCGTCGGGGTTATGCTCAGCCCCTGACCTAACCGACGAGACGCCGCGTGACCGCAGCCGCACCCGCTCCGAACAAACTGCAACGCCTATGGATCAGCGAGGCGATTCGCCTGCGCGAGGAGCAGGCCGGGTCGCTGGAGGACAGCGAAGCCAACCGCCGCGCCCAGGCGCAAGGCGGCACTCTGCCCGAACGCATCGAAAGCCGCGCGCTGCTGCTCGCCAAGCGCGACGGCCAATTGACGGCGCTGTGGCACTGGCGCCAAGGCGCGCGGCTGGCGCTCGGCGCCCTTCTGCTGCTCGCCCTGTTCGGCGGTTTCGGCCTGGCGCTGGCCGCCCTGGGCGATGGCCAGCACCCGGTGAATGTGTTCTGGGCGCTCGGCAGCCTGCTCGGTCTGCACCTGCTGACATTGCTCGGCTGGGCCCTGGGCCTGCTGCTGGCCGGCGACAGCGCCGGCGCCCTCGGCCGGCTGTGGCTCTGGCTCAGCGCCAAGCTGGCCCGCGATGCCCAGGCCGCGCACCTGGCGCCGGCGCTGCTGGTGCTGCTGCAACGTCGGCGGCTGGCGCGCTGGGGGCTCGGCCTGCTGGTCCACGGTTTCTGGCTGCTGACCCTGAGCAGCGCCCTGCTCGGCCTGCTGGCGCTGTTCGCCACCCGCCGCTACGGCTTCGTCTGGGAGACCACGATTCTCGGCGGCGACAGTTTCGTCGCCCTGACCCAAACCCTCGGCGCCTTGCCGGCGCTGCTCGGTTTCCCGCAGCCGGATATCCAGCTGATCCGCGCCAGCGCCGTGCCGCTGGATCTGGAAGCCGCCCGCCAGGCCTGGGCCGGCTGGCTGCTCGGGGTCCTGCTGGTCTACGGCCTGCTGCCGCGGCTGTTGCTCGTCCTGCTGTGCCTGTGGCGCTGGCGGCACGGCCAAGCGCGTCTCGCTCTCGATCTGCAGTTACCCGGCTACCAATTACTGCGCGACCGCCTGCAACCGAGCAGCCAGCGCCTCGGCGTCAGCGATGTGGCGCCGGCCCAGCTCAGTCAGGCGCAAGGCGGCATCCATCCGGGGGCTGGCGACGGTGCGCTGCTGGTGGCCGTCGAACTGGATCAAAGCCGTCCCTGGCCACCGGCGCTGCCCAAGGGCGTTGCCGATGCCGGCGTGCTCGACAGCCGCGAGCAGCGCAACCAACTGCTCGATCAGCTCAGCCGTTTCCCGCCCGCGCGCCTGTTGATCGCCTGCGACCCGCGTCGCTCGCCGGATCGCGGCACCCTGGCACTGCTCGGCGAACTGGCGCGCTCGGCCGCCGCCACGCGTGTCTGGTTGCTGCAAGCGCCGCCCGGCGAAGCGCTGGACAGCGAACGCCTGGGCGATTGGCACCAGGCGCTGGACCAACTGCAACTGAGCCACAGCGACAGCGCACCGCTGAGCTGGCTGGAGAGCGGCCATGACTGACAGCGATCAATCCGGGCTATGCGACCTGGGTAGGGTGGATGGCGCCTTTTTCATTCACCATCGTTTTTGGTGGATGGATAAAGCGTCAGCTACGCGCCCCGATCCACCCCGGAGCCTATGATGAACCGCCCGCTGAAACTCGCCGTGGTCGGCCATACCAATGTCGGCAAGACCTCGCTGCTGCGCACCCTGACCCGCGACGCCGGTTTCGGCGAGGTGTCCCACCGGCCGAGCACCACCCGGCATGTCGAGGGCGCGCGGCTGTCGGTGGATGGCGAGGCCTTGCTGGAGCTGTACGACACGCCCGGCCTGGAAGACGCCATCGCCCTGCTCGACTACCTGGAACGCCTGGACCGACCCGGCGAGCGCCTCGACGGCCCGGCTCGGGTCGCCCGTTTTCTCGACGGCAGCGAGGCGCGCCAGCGCTTCGAACAGGAGGCCAAGGTGCTGCGCCAACTGCTGGCGTCCGACGCCGGCCTGTACGTGATCGACGCCCGCGAACCGGTGCTGGCCAAGTACCGCGACGAGCTGGCGATCCTCAACATGTGCGGCCGGCCGCTGCTGCCGGTGCTGAACTTCGTCGCCGGCAGCAACCACCGCGAAGGCGAGTGGCGTGAGGCCCTGGCCCGCCAGGGCCTGCATGCGCTGGTAGGTTTCGACAGCGTGGCGCCACCGCTGGACGGCGAACGGCGGCTGTACGACAGCCTGGCGCTGCTACAGGAAAAAGCCCGCCCGCAATTGCAGCGTCTGATCGACGATCACCAGGCGCAACGCCAGGCCCGGCGCAATGCCGGCGCACGCTTGATCGCCGAACTGCTGCTCGACTGCGCCGCCTGCCGCCGCAGCGTGGCGACCGAGCCGGCCCTCGAGCAAGCGGCGATCCGCGAGCTGCGCGAGACCATCCGCCAACGGGAGCAACGCTGCGTCGAAGCGCTGCTGCGCCTGTATGCCTTCCGCAAGGACGACGCCAAAGCCGCCGACCTGCCGCTGCTCGACGGCCGCTGGGGCGACGATTTGTTCAACCCGGAAACCCTCAAGCAGCTCGGCATCAATATCGGCGGCGGCATGGCCGCGGGCGCCGCCACCGGGGTCGGCATCGACCTGCTGGTCGGCGGCATTACCCTGGGCGCGGCGGCGCTTATCGGTGCCGTGCTCGGCGGCGGCGCGCAAACCCTGCGCGGCTATGGCGCACGCTTGAAGGACAAACTCAAAGGCCAGCGCGAGCTGAGCGTCGACGACGCCGTACTGCGCCTGCTCGCCCTGCGCCAACAGCTATTGCTGCAAGCGCTGGAAGCCCGCGGCCATGCCGCGGTAACCGCGATCAGCCTGGCGACGCCCCAGGATGACAACTGGCGCCAAGGCATACTGCCGGACGCCCTGCACAAAGCCCGCGCCCATCCCGAATGGTCGTCGCTTAACCCCCGCGCGCGACTGCAAGACGGCGAACGCCAGGAACAGGCGCAGCAGTTGGCGGCGGAGTTGCTCTAAGGGCCTCTGGAGCCCCCTTCCCGGGTTACGCCTTCGGCTAACCCAGGCTACGAATCGCATCCGTAGCCTGGGTGGAGCGAAGCGATACCCGGGAGCAGGGCGAGATACCTCAGACCGCCACTGGCACGCTGATACGTGGATGGGCCTGCTGGCCCCTTCCCGGGTTACGCCTACGGCTAACCCGGGCTACGAATCGCACCCCGTAGCCTGGGTTGAGCGAAGCGATACCCGCGAGCAAGGCGAGATACCTCAGACCGCCACAGGCGCCGCGATATACGGATGCGCCTGGTAGCCCCTTCCCGGGTTACGCCTACGGCTAACCCGGGCTACGAATCGCACCCGTAGCCTGGGTGGAGCGAAGCGATACCCGGGAGCGCGGCGAGACACCTCAGACCGCCACAGGCGCCGCGATATACGGATGCGCCTGGTAGCCCCTTCCC
>CBIHQF010000465.1:0-3842 GCA_966211665.1 uncultured Pseudomonas sp.
CAAAGAAGGGCACCCGACATCCGGGTTTCGCTTCGCTCAACTTCCCTCGCTCCGGTGTTACTCCGGGGGCCGGCTTACAAGGGCCATCCCTGGCCCATTAAGCGGGGCCGCCGTCGGTATCTCGCCGCATCCATGCGGCTCGTCCCCCTACGCAACACCTGCGCACGGCCTTCTGACGGGACCGAGCCGCGAGCTTGCGAGATTTTCATAAGATCACGCTCGGCGGCGTCTGGTTTTTGCTTTTGCTCTTAGGCTGCGGTCGCACAGGCGACGCCAAAATCCCCTTCAGGAGGCCGAGTGGAATCGCCGTGTAAGGGGTTGAGCGACATGGATGTCGCGAGAGCTGCGATGGGCCAGGGATGGCCCTTCGCAGCGTGCCCCTGGAGCGGTGATGGAGCGAGGGAACCCCGACGCAGTCGGGGCCGGATGTCGGGGTGCCCTTCTCTTTGGTTACTTTCTCTTGGGCAAGCAAGAGAAAGTGACTCGCCCGTGAGGGGCGAAACCAGGACGCTGGTTCGACACGTTAATGAACCTGTTCCAGAAGCAGAGAGCGCCGCGATCAAAAAACACAAAATTGCCAGTCCGGTGTCAAGCCCACCTTCCCCACAAAAATGCGATGAACCTGTTTTTAACGCCGTATCGGCAACGCAGGTAGTTTTTCAATAGCCTGCTAGGCTCGATGCGCTTGCGGGTAGTAGCGGCGGTGCTGCCGATAGATGAATTGTTGCAGGCGCGCCTGGCTGTGCTCGTCGAGCGGTGCCAGTCGATAGGCCAGCAAGCCATTTTCGGTCTTGCGCACGAAACTGCCTTTGATGGCGATGGGCGGGAAGCCGGCAAGCGGTAAGGTCAGGCTGAGTTGCGCGGGCGGCGTTGCGTGGGGGGCGCGGTATTCGAGCAGCAGCCCGCTCATCGAGAGCTGATGCAGCCACATATCGCTCGGCGCCGTACTCGTTTGTTGCAGGGCGAGGGGCTGTCGCAAGGGCGAGCGCCAGGCACGCAATGTACCGCCCTCGTCGAATATCAACGGCGTACCCAGACGCAGGTGTTGTTCGTGCTCGGCGTCCTGTATCAATTCCGGAGTGAAGGACAGGCGCTGGTTGGCGAAATGCGCCTCGATGGTCAACTTCTCTTGGGCCGCGCAGCCGGCGAGCAAACCTTCGAACTGCATGCCGTCCTCAACCTGCAATTGCGTCGTGGAAATAGGCTCCCGCCCGTCTGGCTGCTCATGCAGCAGGCGGAGGAATTCCAGTTCGGATGAAGTGAGTAACGGCTGATCGTGCATCGTCGAGTTCTGCGCAGGTTACGGACGCCCTTGTGACAACAGAATTCGTGCTTTGTTAGCCATCGTGCGCGATTAGGTGACGAATCTCGCGTATTTATGGCTTATTGCGGATCAGTGCGCAGGCTGGCCAGTTCGGCTTTCACCGCGGCCAGTTCGGCCTCCAATTGCTTGACCTGCTCCTGGGCGAGCATCTGGGCGGTCACGTCCTTTTGAATGCCGATGTAATAGGTCAGTTGGTCACCGGCATTGAACACCGGGGTGATCGACAACTCATTCCAGAACAGGCTGCCATCCTTGCGGTAATTGCGGATGATCTGCCGGCAGGGTTGTTGGTTCTTCAATGCTTCGCGGATAAGCGCCAGGCCAGGCTGGTCGCGGTCGTCGCCTTGCAGGAAGCGGCAGTCCTGATAAAGGATGTCCGCGCTGGCGTAACCGGAGAGGTTTTCGAAGGCCTGATTGACATAGATGAGGATATTGTCGTCCCCCTCTTGCTCGGCAACCACGATGCCGTCGCTCGAAGCGTCGACCACCAGTTGCAGCAGTTTGGCGTTGATCATGAAGCGATTCCTGGCGCAGGGGATATGGGGTTGCCGGCTCGAGAGCCTTTGTCGGGGGCATTCTAAAACATCCAGACGGTCTGTCCACTTGCGGCATAATGCCCGCCGTTTCAGACTGTGGTCCGCATGTTTCGGAGTTATCTATGAAAATCGCCATCCTTTCCGGCTCGGTCTACGGCACGGCCGAGGAAGTCGCACGGCATGCCGAGCGCTTGCTGAAAAATGCCGGATTCGACGCCTGGCACGATCCACGCGCCAGTTTGATGGACCTCCAGGCATTCGCCCCCGAGGCGTTTCTGGCGGTGACCTCGACCACCGGCATGGGCGAGCTGCCGGATAATCTGCAGCCGCTGTATTTCGCCATCCGCGACCATCTGCCCGCCTGGAGCGGTTTGCCCGGCGGGGTGATCGCCCTCGGCGATTCCAGCTATGGCGACACCTTCTGCGGCGGCGGCGAGCTGGTGCGCGAGTTGTATGCCGAACTGGGTATTCGCGAGGTGCAGGACATGCTGCGCCTGGACGCCAGCGAAAGCGTCACCCCGGAAAGCGATGCCGAGCCCTGGCTGGACGAATTCATGGCGGCGCTGAAAGGCTGATGCACCCGCGTCGCGGACGCAGCCGTTCCCGGTTTGTATCCGCGCGACGATACGCTTTGTAGGGTGGACATGGCGAAGCCGCGGAGCTGTGTAGCCGCGCCAACCTGTGGGAGGCGCTTCAGCGGCGAGCTTGCGGCGGCTGTCGCGGCTGAAGCCCCTCCCACGAAGCCCCTCCCGCATCGGAGCCCCGTTTAGGTTCGGCGGCGGAAAGGCCAGCCGCGCTGGATAAGCTCGAATGCAACCCGGCCAAGAAGTACGCTTTTGTGGTCATGGCGAAGCCTTATCCACCGCGGTGTCCCGATGGCGGACAAGCCGTCGGCATGTCCTCCCTGCGAGCTTGCAGGCCATAAACCTAGGTCCTATCTGTGAGCGACGCTGCGCAGGCGCAACAGGATTGACTCGCACGGTCACTAAGCTGGCTGCCAAGGCAACTTACCTTTACCCGGTCCCTCGCTAGACTCTTGGCTACCGATAACGACAAATGCCGAGGTGTCCGCCATGACCGTTGCCCAAAAGCTGCCCAACCCGAGTATCAAGGATCAGGTGAGCGCCGCCGAATGGCAGGCGCGGGTCGACCTCGCCGCTTGCTACCGGCTGATCGCGCTTTACGGCTGGGACGATCTGATCTTCACCCATATTTCGGCGAAGATCCCCGGCACCGAAGACTTCCTGATCAACCCCTACGGCCTGATGTTTCACGAGATCACCGCCTCGAATCTGGTGAAGATCGATCTGGCCGGCAACAAGCTGATGGACAGCCCGTTCGACATCAACCCGGCCGGCTACACCATCCACAGTGCGGTGCACGAGGTGCGCCACGATGTCGCCTGCGTGCTGCACATTCACACCGCCGCCGGTATCGCGGTGTCGGCGCAGAAGCAGGGTTTGCTGCCGTTGTCGCAGCAATCGCTGTTCGTGCTCTCCAGTCTGGCTTACCACGGTTATGAGGGCGTCGCCCTGAATCACGACGAGAAGAGCCGTTTGCAGGCCGACCTCGGCGAGAAGAATTTCATGATCCTGCCCAACCACGGCCTGCTGACCGCGGCCGGGAGCATCGCCGATGCCTTCCTGATGATGTTCATCTTGCAGCGCGCCTGCGAGATCCAGGTGATGGCGCAGAGTGGCGGCGCCGAGCTGATCCATATCCCGCAGCAGATTCTCGACGGCGCCAAGGCGATGGTCGCCGGGGTGATGAAAAGCCCGCAGGGCATGGGCGGTGCGCTGCCCTGGCCGGCGTTGCTGCGCAAGCTCGACCAACAGATGCCGGGTTACGCTGAGTGAGTGGTCTGCCGGGCATCGCCCTGGCCGATTGGCGCGGGCGTGGGCAGGGCTTCGAGTTTCACGGTCATGCCCTGCGCTACTGGACGGCGGGCCCGGTCGATGCCGAGCCATTGTTGCTGATCCACG
>CBIHQF010000466.1:0-3832 GCA_966211665.1 uncultured Pseudomonas sp.
AAGCCCGAGCCGAGGCAGGCAAGACAAGGACTAGGCGTCCCCACAAAAACGGCCGCAACGTAGCGAAGCGGAGTAACAGCCGCAGGCTGGCCCGCAGGGCGAGCGAAGCGAGTCAAAAGCGGACTGGGCTCGCACGCGAGTTTACTGTTGTAAATGAGCATTTTGAGACGCCGAGTCCCGGGCCGTTTTTAACGCCCCCTTTCTTTTATCAAGAGGGCCAACGTAGGTAGTTTTTCAACAGCCTGTTAGAAATCGCGGGCAAAAAAAACGGGACCCCTATCGGGCTCCCGCATTTAAATCGGAACCGGAGCTCCAACAAATAACCTCACCTGCGTTTCGAAAAACGCGGCGCTAGTGTGACAAAAGCGCCGCCTACAAACCGTTTTGCTTTGTTAGCGCTTTGCAAAGAAATGTAAATGCAGCATTGGCTGGCCGCGCGCGGCGGTGCACGGCAGAATGCCGTGCATGAACGACTTCTACCTACCGGCGTATTGCAGCGCCCTGAGTGCGGACTGGCCGTTACCCCGGCGCCTGCCCCAGGTGCACATGCTCAGCACGCGATTCGATGTGGCGCTGCTACACCCCGAGGATTTTCAGCGCTGCGGCGTCCCGAACGTGAACGGCGTGGCCAAGCGCCAGGCCGAGCACCTGGCCGGGCGCTTGTGCGCGCGCGAGGCATTGCGCGCCCTGACCGGCGTAGCGCAGACACCGGCCATTGGCGGGGACCGCGCGCCGCAATGGCCGGCCGGCGTGACCGGCTCCATCACCCACGGTGCCGGTTGGGCCGGCGCCGTGGTAGCTCGACGCAGTGCCTGGCGCGGCCTGGGTCTGGATGTGGAAAAGCATCTGCCCGAGCAACGCGCCGAGCGCCTGGCCGAGCAAATCCTCACCCCGGCCGAGCTGTCGCGACTGGAGGACCTGCCCGCCGTGCAACGCGCCGCGCGCATCGGTCTGACCTTCTCGCTCAAGGAAAGTCTGTTCAAAGCGCTCTACCCCCTGGTACTGCGCCAATTCTATTTTCACGATGCCGAACTGATCGACGCCGACCCGAACGGCCATGCCAGTCTGCGCCTGTTGATCGACCTGCACGCCGACTGGCCGGCGGGCAGCCGGTTGCAGGGGCAATTCGCCGAGTTCGACGGCTATTTACTCAGCCTGGTCGGCATTCCCGCCTGACCCACCAACGGGCTACAGAACCACACAATTGCCGCCAAATGCGCAGCCTTGCTATCAGGAAGCAGCTTTCGCGATGCCGATTGTTTTTCAGCAACGCTATGTCAATTGAGCGTTGTACGGCTTGCGCTGACAGCAAGGGAAAGAGGAGTCTCGATCTGTAGGAGCCAGCTTGCTGGCGATGATTTTGCGACCCGGATCGCCAGCAAGCTGGCTCCTACAAAAGCATTGCTGCACGCCATATCTAACTGTCATAGCCTTTTCCAAGGCCGATTAGCTCCCGCGGCCCCTTGCGCCGGTCAATTCCGATAAACTCCGGCCATTGCCGCCTGGAGTGCCCCATGCACGAAGAACTGAACCAAGGCCTGATCGATTTCCTCAAGGCCTCGCCAACTCCTTTTCACGCCACCGCCAGCCTGGCCCAGCGCCTCGAAGCCGCCGGTTTCCAGCATCTCGACGAGCGCACGCCCTGGCATACCGAAGCCGGCGGCCGCTACTACGTGACCCGCAACGACTCCTCGATCATCGCCTTCAAGCTCGGCAAGCGCTCGCCGCTGGAAGGCGACATCCGTCTGGTCGGCGCTCACACCGACAGCCCCTGCTTGCGGGTCAAACCGCAGCCGGAATTGCAAAAACAAGGGTTCTTCCAGCTCGGTGTGGAAGTCTACGGCGGCGCCCTGTTCGCGCCTTGGTTCGACCGCGACCTGTCGCTGGCCGGGCGCGTGACCTACCGTCGCGCCGGCAAGGTGGAAAGCCAGCTGATCGACTTCCAGGCGCCGATCGCGGTGATCCCCAACCTGGCGATTCATCTCAACCGCGAGGCCAACCAGGGTTGGCCGATCAATGCGCAAACCGAATTGCCGCCGATTCTCGCCCAGCTCGCCGCCCCCGAAGCGGCGGACTTCCGCGCCCTGCTCACCGAGCAGCTGGCGCGCGAACACGACTTCAACGCCGATGCGGTGCTCGACTTCGAGCTGAGCTTCTACGACACCCAGGCCGCCGCCGTGGTGGGTTTGAATGGCGACTTTATCGCCGGGGCGCGGCTGGACAACCTGCTGTCCTGCTTCGCCGGCCTGCAAGCCCTGCTCGCCGCGCCGGACGAGGAAAGCTGCGTGCTGGTCTGCACCGACCACGAGGAAGTCGGCTCCTGCTCGGCTTGCGGTGCCGACGGCCCGATGCTCGAACAGGTGCTGCGCCGCGTGCTGCCGGAAGGCGAAGACTTCGTTCGCACCATCCAGCGCTCGCTGCTGGTCTCCGCCGACAACGCCCACGCCGTGCACCCCAACTACGCCGACAAGCACGATGGTAACCACGGTCCCAAGCTCAACGCCGGCCCGGTGATCAAGATCAACAGCAACCAGCGCTACGCCACCACCAGCGAAACCGCCGGTTTCTTCCGCCACCTGTGCCTTGAAAACGAAGTGCCGGTGCAAAGCTTCGTCACCCGCAGCGACATGGGTTGCGGCTCGACCATCGGCCCGATCACCGCCAGCCAGCTCGGCGTGCGCACCGTGGATATCGGCCTGCCGACCTTCGCCATGCACTCGATCCGCGAACTGGCCGGCAGCCACGACCTCGCGCATCTGGTGAAAGTGCTAAGCGCGTTCTACGCGAGCGCAGAGTTGCCCTGATGGACTACCAGCAGCTCGCCAGCCTGCGCCAGCACCACCCGGCCTGGCGCCTGCTCTGTTCGCCCCATGCGCCGCTGATCGTCAGCTTCCTCGAGCACACCTTCCGCGTGCCCAACCTGCGCAGTCTCGATCAGCACAGCCTGGCCTCGCGCCTTGAGGACCACCTCTACACTCTGCGCCAGACCCAGGGCGACGAGGCCTTCCCGCGGACGGCCGCGGCCTACCTCGACGAATGGGCGGACAACGCCAACGGCTGGCTGCGCAAGTACTACCCGGCCAGCGGCGACGAGGCGCACTTCGAGCTGACCGCCGCCAGCGAGAAGGCCATCGAATGGCTGGCCAGCCTGAACAAGCGCCAGTTCGTCGGCACCGAGTCGCGCCTGCTGACCATCTTCGAGCTGCTCAAACAAATGGTCGAGGGCAGCGAAACCGACCCTGAAACACGCATCTTTGAGCTGGAAAAGCGCAAAGCCGGCATCGACCGGGAAATCGCCCAGATCCGCGCCGGGCAGCTCGAGCTGATGGACGAGACACGGGTCAAGGAACGCTTTCTCGAGGTCGCCGCCAGCGCCCGCAGCCTGCTGGCGGACTTTCGCGAGGTGGAGCAGAACTTTCGCGACCTCGACCGCGCCGTGCGGGAGCGCATCGCCACCTGGGAAGGCAGCAAGGGCGAGCTGATCGGCGAGATCTTCGGCGAACACGAGGCCATCGCCGATTCCGACCAGGGCCGCAGCTTCCGCGCCTTCTGGGATTTTCTGATGTCGCCGGCGCGCCAGGAGGAACTCTCCGAGCTGCTCCAGCAGGTCTTTGCCCTGGCCCCGGTGCAGAGCCTGGAACCGGATCGGCGCCTGCTGCGCATGCACTACGACTGGCTGGAAGCCGGGGAAACCGCGCAACGCACTGTGGCCCGTCTGTCCGAGCAACTGCGCCGCTACCTGGACGACCAGGCCTGGCTGGAGAACCGGCGGATCATGCGCCTGCTGCGCGACATCGAGGGCCAAGCCCTGCAGCTGCGCGAACGCCCACCC
>CBIHQF010000467.1:0-3832 GCA_966211665.1 uncultured Pseudomonas sp.
GCGCGTTGTTTTGGCCTGTTAGCTGTTGCAACAACCAATTGGGACACAGCCACGAAAAAGCCCGGCATCGAGCCGGGCATTTTCATGGGTTGGATTTATGCCGCTTCGGCATACACCTCATGAATACGGATACCGCTCTGCTGGTCGACCTCGGGTAAATCGTAATGTTCATGACCGCCGAGGGCGCAGTAAATCAGCCAGTGGTGGTCTTGAACATTAATCGAAAGCTCGTCTATCACAGCGTCCATTTCTTCTTCTGTTACCGCTTCGTCTAGCGAGTCGATAAGGTAATCCTCGTCTTCGTAGTATTGCCACACCATGGGGCGTTCCTCCTGGAATATAAGCGTTGTCCGGCAAGGCAATCGAGGTCGTGTCTGGTTGCCCCGCATGCAGGCCTTTGGACCCTGGGTCGGCAGGAGGGTTTAGACGGATTCTTTATGAGTATTACAGTCCGTCGGGAAGGAAAGTCATAAGCAAGGACTTTAGGTAGACTCCGCCGCCGTATTCGAACTGTCCGATCGTACAGTGGGATAAAGGCGATTTTCAGGCTCGGCTCATGCCGTTTGCCTTCGGAAAGACTGAGGTCGATATGTCTCTGCAGATGCTCTGGTCGTTGTTTATCGGCCAGCCCGCGCAAGTGCTCAATGGCTTGGCGCTGTTTTTCGCACTGGCCGGCGCCTGGTTGCTCCTGGCCACTCGCCTGCGCGAGCAGCGCGCGGTGGCCCGTTTGCTCGTCAATGGCGAGGCGGATGCAATGCCGGAACAGGCCTGCGTATTCGATGAGCCGACACTGCGTCTGAACCGCTTCTTCTACCGCTTCGGCTACGCCAGCCTGGTTTTGGCGCTGGTGGTATCCTGGGGCAGCACTCAGTTCTAGGCACTGCGGCCTCGGCCAAGCGCTTAAAGCGCCAGGCCGGCCTTGATCCGGTATTGGTTGCGCACCGGGTTGGCGTACTGCAGCACCAGATAAGGTCGTTGCGGTACCGGGCAGGCCGCCAGACGTTTTTCCCATTCGGCTTGCGCGGCCGCCAGTTCGTCGGCGGAGAACAGTTGCTCGGCGCTGGGAACCTGCAGCTCGGGGTCGCGCCCTGACCACATGGCGTACGCCAGGTAGTGCACCGGGAACAGCCGATAACCGCCGAGGATATGTTTGTCCATTTCCATGGCCAGTTGCTTGGTGTCTTCCAGGCCGCTGGTCACAGGCGGGCTGAAGTGTACATGCAGGCGGCCTTTGTAGCCGGTGATGCCGAGGGCGATGCTCTGGTCGTCTTCGCCGGGCGCTTTGGTATAGCTGCCGGTGCTGGCGCGGGTATACAGCTCGTGGGCCTTGGCCAAGTCGCAGGGGTCGTACTCGTAGCTGATCGACACCGGGGTCAGTTGCAGCGAGCGGATCACCTCGGCGAAGGGTTCATCCTTGCGGCTCATATGGAACATCTTGAGGATCGCCGAATCGGTACGGTCGTCGCCGTCCTTGGCGCGGCCCTCGGCCTGCGCGATCCAGATGGATTCGTGGTCGTTACGGATCGAATGGTTGATATAAGCTGACAGCAATTGATAGGCCGCCAGTTTTTCCCGTCGGCCGCTGAGCGAGCGATGCACGATAAAGCTCTTGTTCAGGCGCATCAGGTCGCTGACGAAGGGCTTCTGCAACAGGTTGTCGCCGATCGCGATGCGCGGTGTGCTCAGGCCCGCATGGTAAACCGCGTAATTGACGATGGCCGGGTCCATGACGATATCGCGGTGGTTGGCGAGGAACAGGTAGGCGCCGCCGGCTTTGAGGTGCTCGATACCGGAGTAGGTCACGCCGTCGGTGGCCTGCTCGATGGTGCGGTCGACATAGGCCTCGATTTTCTCTTGCAGCGCATTCACCGAGGCGATGCCATGGAACTCGAGACGCAACCGATAGGCTATAAGTGGTTTAAGCAGCCAGCCGAAGGGCTGAGCCAAGCGTGGAAAGCGGAATCGGGTGAGGATTTGCAGAAATGCCTGGTCGGTCAGCAGACGCTCCAGAACGGCGGGGACTTCTGCGTCGGCGTAAGGTCGGATGGCATCGAATTCGCCCATCATGTTCTCTTATTGTGGTCGGCTGCGGTTGAAGGTTGCGGTTAAAAACGGTTAGCCCATATTCGGGGCCTCAATAGACCAGCGATTATACCCACAAGTCACAAGGAGACTCCGATGCTGGAAATCCAGACCTATCAGTGCCCTTACTGTGGCGAGCCGGTGGAGGCCGTGCTGGATCTGTCCGGCGGCGATCAGCACTATATCGAGGACTGCCCCGTGTGCTGCCGGCCGATTATATTCGACCTGCAAACCGACGGCCTCGATTGGACGCTGGCGACCCGGGGGGAGAACGACTGATGCAGCGGATCTACGAACCCCAGGATTTGATGGAAGCCGAATTGCTGGTGGGCATGCTCGCCAGCGAAGGTATCGAAGCCCACCTGACGGGCCGCGATCTGGTCGGTGCGGTCGGTGAGCTGCCCGCGTGCGGCCTGCTCGGTTTGATGGTCGACAATCCACACGCCGAGCGCGCGCAGCAATTGATCGCCGCGTACAATGGCGCGCTACCGTTACCCAGCGATGAGCCGGAGAACGAGCAGGGCGTGCTGCTCTGTTAGCTTCGGCCGTTATGCGTCGGTATCAGTTTTAATTTCTGCGCCTAGCCGCTATCGAGTTATCCATGTGTGGACGTTTCGCCCTGTTCCGTTGGACGCCGGCATTTGCCGCCTTGCCCGGTTTTCCCGCCGACCAGCAGCCGCACTGGAATATCGCCCCCCATGCCCAAATCCTCCTGCTGCGCGCCGTCGACGGCGAGCGTCGGCTTGCGCGGGCGCGCTGGGGGCTGACGCCGCCTTGGCTGAAGGATTTGTCGAAGACCCCGGCGCAGGCGCGGGCGGAGACCCTGGCCGAGCAACCGATGTTTCGCGAACCTCTGCGCTTGCGCCGCGGCCTGCTGCCGGCCAATGGCTTTTACGAATGGCGTGGCGCGGCGCGCAAGCGCCCCTACTGGTTGACCGGTGAAACCACGCCGCTGTATTTCGCCGCGTTGTGGGAAGCTTATCCGGTCGAGGGGCAGGTGTATCTCAGCGCCGCGGTGATCACCCGGGCCGCGGCCAGTCTACGCCGACCGCTGATTCTCGATGCGGCGGGCCAGGACGCCTGGTTGGCGGCGGATACGCCGTTGCCGGAGCTGCACTCGCTGCTCGCCGGCCCGCAACCGGTACTGCGCGAGCGCGTGCTGGCCAATCTGGTCAACGACCCCGAACTCGATGGGCCGGAGTGTTTGACGCCGGCATAAATATAAGCCGTAAGCTTCAAGCTATAAGCTGCAAGTAAAAGCGCAGAGCCGGGCGGTGCACACTTATTTGCTTGCAGTTGCCCTCAAACCCTGAACTGGTTAATCAAGCGCCGCTGTTGTTCGGCCAGTTGGGTCAGTTCGGCGCTGGCCTGGCTGGCTTCGTCGGCGCCGCTGGCGACTTCGTTGGCCACTTGCCCGATATTGCTGACGTTACGGTTGATGTCCTCGGCCACCGCGCTCTGCTGCTCGGCGGCGCTGGCGATTTGCGTGTTCATGTCGTTGATCACCGATACCGCCTGGGTAATCGAACCCAGGGCTTCGTCCGCGGCGCTGGCCTGCTGTACGCTGATTTCGGTTTTACGCTGACTGTCCTCCATGACTTTCACCACGTCGCGGGTGCCCTGTTGTAACTGTTGAATCATGCTTTGGATTTCTTCGGTGGCCTTCTGGGTTTTTTGCGCCAGGTTGCGTACCTCATCGGCGACCACGGCAAAACCACGGCCTTGTTCGCCGGCCCGCGCCGCTTCGATG
>CBIHQF010000468.1:0-3829 GCA_966211665.1 uncultured Pseudomonas sp.
GCCGCGAGAAACAGGCCGAGGCTGCAGGTCGCCAGGCTCAGGCTGAGCGCCAGTAGCGCATAGGCCAAGGGGTTGCCGGGCAGGCTCAGCGCGGGCAGGCCGATCGCCGGCAGCCCGTATACGCCCAATGCCAGCAGCAGCACGAACTGCAACAGGTTGATCGCCAGGTACGGCAGCAGCTTGCTCAGCACCAGGCTACCGAGGCTCAGGCCCAGGCAGCGGAAACGCAGCAGGGTGCCGCTTTGCTGCTCGCGCTGAAAGCCCGCGGCCATCGGCAGCATGACGAAGAACATGCCGAAGATCAGCCAGGCTGGCACGCTCAGTTGACTGGCATTGGCGCGGCCGCTGAGGTCGCCGCTGTTCAGTAGCTGCGACTCGGCGATCTCGCTTTGGGTGCGCTGCTGGGCAATTTCGAGGCGCTCGTCCAAAGGTGTGTCGGGGGCGAGTGCGCCGCTGTCTTCCAGGTAGGCGAGCAGGCGGGTTTGCGCCAGGGCGATGGTCACCGCGCTGCGCAGGCGCTGGCGGGTCTGCGCATCGGTCTGCGCCGGGTAGCTTAAATGCGGACCTGGGTGCGGTACGTCCAGCAAGGTGGCGGCGAAGTCGGCAGCCAGGCTGATGCGCGGCAGTTTCTCGTCGCTGCCTGCGATCAGACTGCTGCCGCTCAACTGAGCCAGTAACGCCGCCTGAAACAGTTCGCTGGAGTCGCTGGGCTGCGGTACTTCCAGCACCAGGCGCAGGGGCGGCGGCTGATCCTGCAAATAGCTGGACATGGCGCCGGCCATCAACAGCAGGAACAGCGTCGGCATGATAAAGAGCACGGCCAGCGCATGGGGATCGCGCAGCAGCAGGCGGATTTCCTTGCGCACCAGCGCCGATAGCCTCATAGCCGACCTCCGTTGAGGCGCAGGTAAAGCTGCTCGAGCGATGGACGGCCGAAGCGCAGCAAGCTCGGCAGTTCGTCTTGGGCCTGGACGAAGCGGGTGATTTCCAGCAGTTGCTCGCCGTTCAACGCAGGGATGTGCACGCCCTTGGGCAGCAATTCGCCGCTCAGTTGCAGGCGCGCGAGCAGCGCGTCCAGGCCGGCCGGCGCCGCCTGCGGCCATTCCAGCAGCAGCCCGTGGCTATCGCCGAGCAATTGGCGGGTATCCAGGTCGAGGCGCACCTGGCCTTCGTGCAGCAGCAGGATGCGCTGCGCCACCCGCTCGACTTCGTCCAGATAGTGGCTGGTATAGATCGCGCTCTTGCCGGCGGCGATCAGTTGCTCGACCGCGCTTAGCAGCATCTGCCGGCTGCTGGTATCGACCCCCACGGTGGCCTCGTCGAACAGATAGAGCTCGGCCGGTTGCAGCAGGCCGATGGCGAAGTTCAGGCGGCGCTGTTCGCCGCCGGAGAGGCGCTCGCTGCGGCGCTGCAACTTGTCGCCGAGGTCGGTGCAGTCGATGCACAGTTGCAGGCGTTGGCGGCGCTCGTTGCCGCGCAGGCGATAGAGGTCGGCGAACAGTTCGAGGTTCTCGCGCACCTTGAGCCCGGCATAGAACGCCAGCTGTTGCGGCACCAGACCGAGGCTGCGTTCACCCTGCCAGATAATCTCGCCCTGCTGGGCCTGCAACACGCCGCTGAGCAGCGAGAGCAGGGTGGTCTTGCCGGCGCCGTTGCTGCCGAGCAGGCCCAGGCATTCGCCGCTGCGCAGTTGCAGGTCGATACCGCTCAGCGCCGGTTGCGCGGCGCCGGGGTAGCGATAGCCGAGGTTGCGTAATTCAAGCACGGACCAGTACCAGCAGGAGTTTGCCGTCGAGCAACAATTGCTCCTCGGCGTGGATGCTGAAGGCGTAGAGCGCGCCGGCCGGGCTCAGCGCCTGCTGGCTGGCGGCGACCAGCAGTGGGCCTTGGCGCTGTTCGGGCTGACGATGCAACTGCAACTGCGAGAGCTTGCCGATCAGCGCCATTTCAATGGCACTGTCGTCGCCGTATAAGGCACCATGCGCCGCGCACAATTGCGCCGCCGCCTCGAACAACAGGCAGGGCGAGGCGTCTTCGCCGAAGGCGGCCAGGTGATGCCAGGCGCTGAGGCCCTGGATGCTCTGGGCATCGTGACCCAGCAGGCCATCGAGCCAGAGCGCCGGGCCGCGGTGCGGGAGCAGGCTTTGTAGTTGAGTGCGGTCCATTGCGTACGGTCGATACGGGTGGGCCGGCAGTGTAACAGAGGGGCTGTAAGTCTCGCAGCGTGGGGCCTGCGGAGCCTTATGGCCATGCGGCGAGAGGATAAAAGGAGCGAGCAGATGCTGTGGTTGCAGGGGTTGGGGCTGTTATTGGGATCGCTGTTACTGATCGGGATTTCCTGGCGCTCGCTACGCCGTCCGCATTCCCATGGTTTTTACCGCTTTTTCGCCTGGGAGGCGATGCTGGGGTTGCTGGCGGCGAACGCGCCGGTCTGGTTCAACGATCGTTTCGCGGCGCATCAATTGTTGTCCTGGGTGCTGCTGTTCGGCTCGCTGCTGGTGTTGTTTCTCGGCCTGCATCAGTTGCGCAGCGCCGGCCGCCCCGATGCCGAGCGCGACGATGCCGAGCTGTTCGCCTTCGAGCGCACTTCGCAGTTGGTTAGCAGTGGGATTTTTCGCTACATCCGCCATCCACTGTATTGCTCGCTGCTATTGCTGGCATGGGGCATTTGCTGGAAGCAGGCCAATGGCCTGACGGTCGGCTTGGCGCTGTTCGCCAGCCTTATGCTCTACCTGACCGCCAAACGCGACGAGGCCGAGTGTCTGGCCTATTTCGGCGAAGCCTATGCGCGCTATATGCAGCGCAGCCGAATGTTTATTCCCTGGCTTATCTAGGCTTATTCAGCTGTTCGATCGGCCGCCCGCCTCACCCATTTGGGGGAGGGTGGTGTGCTCCTGTTCTCATTAGCCTGCGTGGCCAGCCTTTCTGGTAACCAGAACAATAAGAGGGAGCACCCATGAAGCCCAGTCTGAAACTTCTCACCGCTGCCGTACTGATGGCGGGGCTGTCCACCGCACAGGCCATGCCCTATTCGCAATTTATCGTATTTGGCGATTCGTTGAGCGATAGCGGGCAATTCCCCGATGCCGGCAGTCCCTTGGCGGGCGTCTTGCCCACCGGCGGCGCGCGTTTTACCAACCGTACCGGGCCGACCTATCAGCACAACAACAGCGAGTACTACGCCGAGGTATCCACTCAGCGTCTGGCCTCGCTGCTCGGCCTACAGGCTTTACCCTCGACGCCATCGTTGCCGCAGGCATTGACGGGGAATCCGGATGGGACCAACTACGCCGTGGCCGGTTATCAAACGGCAAATATTCTTAGTTCAGTTACCACCATTTCAGTTAACCCGATCAATCCCTTTGGCCTTGGTCCGTTAACGCGCAATGGCTATCTGATCGATGTGCCGCGGGTCGATGCCAATGCGTTGTTTTATATCAATGGCGGTGGCAACGATGTACGCGATGGGGTGATCTTCGATCAGGCCAGTGCGGCCGCTTCCGCCGGCAACCTGGTGGCCGCCGTGGCTGCGCTACAGGCAGCCGGTGCGCGCACTATTATCGTGTCCGATCTGCCTGACGTAGGGCTGACGTCGGAGAGTGCGATGCTGGGAGGTGGAACAGCAGCTACTCGCTCCACCGCCACGGCATTGTTCAACCAAGAGCTGAGCACCCAGCTGTCAGCCTTGGGCGGCAATGTGATTCGCCTGAACCTGCGTGGGTTGTTGGCTGAAGTACAGGACGATCTGGCCAGCTTTGGCTTCGATCCCAGCATCGTGCAGACGGATGTGTGATTCGATGGTGCGCCAATCGCCGGCGCCGCCGAGCCG
>CBIHQF010000469.1:0-3822 GCA_966211665.1 uncultured Pseudomonas sp.
AACTGCCGGCTAATGCGCGTGCGTATATCAAGCGCGTGGAAGAGTTGGTCGGCGCGCCTGTCGATATCATTTCGACCGGCCCGGATCGCAACGAGACCATCGTGGTGCGCCACCCGTTCGCCTGATCGTTGCGCGGTAACGAAAAAAAGGGTCGCCATTGGCGACCCTTTTTCGTTTTTAGCGCACCCTTTGCCTTTTAAACACAAATGTTGCCTAGAGTTATAGGCATATCGGCCGATTCATAGGTATTGATAATCCTGTTCGCGAGGAGTGGGGCCTTGTTCTCTTTATTGCATAGTCGCTTGCTGCGTCCGGTATTTATCGCGCTTGGGGTCGCCATCGTGCTCCAGGTATTGGTGTCGGTATGGCTGACCCGAACGACGGTCGATGATCTGGTGGCCGACCTGGCGGCGCGCCTGCAGGACGACAGTCAGCGTCTGGGCGATGAGTTGGGCGTGGCGGAGCGCGAAGTCGTGCAGGGCTTGACTGCGCTGTCGGCGAATACCCGGCAGAATCTCGGCGCTGCGTTATCGGAGCGGCTGCAGGCCGAGCAGGCGCAATTGCGCGGCGTGCTGGAAAAGAATCTCAAGCAGTCGGGCAGCGCGCTGGCCTTGCTGCTGGCGGGGGTGGCGCCGAAGGCGGTGTGGGATAACGACGTCCCGGCCTTGACCGCCTTCGTGCGCATCGCGCAGCGCGATCCGGCTGTGTTGTTTGCGGTCTATTACGATGCCGAGGGCAAGCGCCTGACTCGCAGCTTCAATCGCAGCGATGCCCGGGTTCGCGAACTGGTTGCGGTGGGGCAGGGCCAAACCCCGCTGGATAAATTGGTCGATGCGGCATCGCGCGATCCGCAGGTCTATATCGCCGAGGCCGACATCAATCCCATGGGGGCGAAAATCGGCAGCATTCAGTTGGGGTTGTCCATGGCGTCCGTGGATCAGGAGTTGCAGGCGTTGGATCAGCGCTTCGCGGCGCTGATGGACAATGCGGGTGAGCTTGTGGATGCCGGTTTGGTCGGTGCTGCGCGCGATAGCACCGTCACGCTGCAGCGGCGCTTGGGCGATGCGCAGCAGGCTGCCGAGCGCATGGCGCAGAATAGTTTGGGTTCGGTGCGTTCGGCGGCGGACAGTTTGCGCTGGCGTATTGCCGTTGGCTTGTTGGTCGTCGGGTTGCTGGCGTTGCTCGTGGTCGCCCTGGTGCTCGGCTGGCGTGTGCTCAGTCGCCTGCGCTTGTTGATCGCGGCGATGAACGATCTGGCCGCGGGCGAGGGCGACCTGACCCGTCGGGTGGAGCTGAACAGTCGCGACGAGGTCGGCGAGATGGCCAGTGCGGTCAACCGTTTCGTCGCCAAATTGCAGCCGATCGTGCGCGAGGCGGGTGAGGTGGCGGTACGTACCGGTCAGGAAATCGAAAGCCTGGCATTGCGTAGCGCGGCTGCGGAGTCGGCGGCCGAGCGCCAGCGCGACGAGGTTGCCGGCAGCTTGCAGGCTTTGGCGCAGATGGCCGATGAGGCGCAAGCGGAAAGCCAGGCCATGCAGGAGGCTTTGCGGCGTGTGGCGGCGATTCGCCAGTCGAGCGACGATAACGTCGCGATCGCCAAGCGGGTTGGCGGGGCTATCGAAGAATTGGTGCGCAGTGTGGAAGCCGGGGCGTCGGTGATCGAGCGTCTGGCCAGGCAGAGCGAGCAGATCGAGGTGGTGCTGACGGTGATCCATGGCATCGCCGAGCAAACCAATCTGCTGGCGTTGAACGCCGCCATCGAAGCCGCGCGGGCCGGGGAGATGGGGCGCGGTTTCGCCGTGGTGGCGGATGAGGTACGTGCCCTGGCCAGCAAGACCCAGCAGTCGACCGGCGATATCCAGGCGCATATCGGCGCCTTGCAGCAAGGCGCGCGCGAGGCGGTCGGGGCGATCAATCAGGCGGGCGAGCAGGCCGCGCGTGGGCTCTCCGCGCTGCATGAAAGCGAGCGGGTGCAGGAGTCGGTGCAGGCCGCGGTCGAGGAGGTGCACGGTGCGATCAACGCGGCGACTTCGGCATCGGCGCATCAGGCCGAGGGCGCGGATGCCGTACGCGGGCGAGTCGAGGTGATTCATTCCGAGGCGCAGCGGGCCGCCGAGGCTGTCGCGGCGACAGCGCAAAGCGGCCGGGTTCTGGATGGTTTGGCCGCACAGCTCAAGGCCAGTCTCGGGCAATTCCGGGTTTAAGGGCGGCGGCAAGCTGCAAGTAAGGGCACAAGCGCTGCGGAGGTTGCCAGGGGTATGTTGTCGGGGCGGCCTGATTGGCTTGCAGCTTGCAGGGGGCGGCCATCCGCCTTGCAGCTTGCAGCTTGCAGCTGCTTTTGCGCAGGCAATAAAAAACCGAGCGCTTGGCTCGGTTTTTTTGAATTGGTGCCCAGGAGAAGACTCGAACTTCCACGACCGTAAGGTCACCAGCACCTGAAGCTGGCGTGTCTACCAATTTCACCACCTGGGCGTCGATTGCAAATATTGTGCGTTTGCTATCAACTACAACTACGTTTGCCGTCGTTGTGGCGCGCATAATACGGATCGACTTTTTGCTTGTAAACCCCTGTTGCGGAAAATTTTTATTCTGCATGCCGGGCTGACCCGGACAGGGGTTTCGCGCTTCAATAGACGCATGGCAAAACGAAATTTTATATAAAAGGTGAATTCTCTCTAATGGCCGATTGGCAATCCCTCGATCCCGAGGCCGCTCGCGAAGCGGAAAAATACGAAAACCCCATCCCCAGCCGCGAATTGATTCTGCAGCACCTCGCCGACCGCGGGTCGCCTGCCAATCGCGAGCAACTGCTCGAAGAATTCGGCCTGACCACCGAAGAGCAGATCGAAGCGCTACGCCGGCGTTTGCGTGCGATGGAGCGTGACGGTCAACTGATCTACACCCGCCGCGGCACCTACGCGCCGGTCGATAAGCTGGATCTGGTCCTGGGCCGTATCAGCGGTCACCGCGACGGCTTCGGCTTCCTGATCCCCGACGATGGTAGCGATGACCTGTTTTTAAGCCCGGCGCAGATGCGCCTGGTGTTCGATGGCGATCGCGCTTTGGCGCGCGTTTCCGGGCTGGATCGTCGTGGTCGCCGCGAAGGCGGCATCGTCGAAGTGATTTCCCGCGCCCATGAATCCATCGTCGGCCGCTACTATGAAGAAAGCGGCATCGGTTTCGTGGTCGCCGACAACCCGAAGATCCAGCAGGAAGTGCTGGTGACCCCGGGGCGCAATGCCGGGGCCAAGCAGGGGCAGTTCGTCGAGGTGAAGATCACTCACTGGCCGACCCCGCGTTTCCAGCCGCAGGGCGATGTGATCGAAGTGGTCGGCAACTACATGGCGCCGGGCATGGAGATCGATGTCGCGCTGCGCAGCTACGACATTCCCCACGTCTGGCCCGAGGCGGTGATCAAGGAGGCGCACAAGCTCAAGCCGGAAGTCGAGGAGAAGGACAAGGAGAAGCGTGTCGACCTGCGCCACCTGCCTTTCGTCACCATCGACGGCGAGGACGCCCGCGACTTCGACGATGCGGTGTATTGCGAGAAGAACGGCAGTAACTGGCGGTTGTTCTCCGGTGGCTGGAAGCTCTATGTGGCGATTGCCGACGTTTCCCATTATGTGAAGGTCGACTCGGCGCTGGACGCCGAAGCGCAGGTGCGCGGTAACTCGGTGTATTTCCCCGAGCGGGTGATTCCAATGTTGCCGGAAGAGCTGTCCAACGGTCTGTGTTCGCTCAATCCCCATGTGGATCGCCTGGCCATGGTCTGCGAAATCAGCATCTCCAAGACCGGCAAGATGACCGACTACCAGTTCTACG
>CBIHQF010000470.1:0-3820 GCA_966211665.1 uncultured Pseudomonas sp.
TAGCGACCCGGGTTGCGCAGCGCGGTCACCAGCGCGCCGTGGCCGCCCATCGAGTGCCCACTGACGCCGCGCGCAGTCGTGGTCGGGAAGTGCGCGTCGACCAGCGCCGGCAACTCCTCGACGACGTAGTCGTGCATGCGGTAGTGCCGCGCCCAGGGGGCCCGGGTCGCATTGACGTAGAACCCGGCGCCCTGGCCGAGGTCGTAGCCGTCGTCGTTGGTGATGTCCTCACCGCGCGGGCTGGTGTCGGGCGCGACCAGGATCACCCCGTGCTCGGCGGCGTACCGCTGCGCGCCGGCCTTGGTGATGAAGTTCTGCTCGGTGCAGGTCAACCCCGACAGCCAGTACAGCACCGGGCACGGGCCCTGCGCGGCCTGCGGCGGCAGGTAGACGCCGAAGCGCATCGCACAACCGAGGGTGCTCGAATCGTGTTGCCAGACTTCCTGGCGGCCGCCGAAGCAGGCGTGCTGTTCGATCCTGTGCATGGCTGGCTCCCGGCCTCAGTAATGGATCACCGCGCGGATCGACTTGCCTTCGTGCATCAGGTCGAAGGCCTCGTTGATGCGATCCAGCGGCAACGTATGGGTGACGAACGGGGCCAGCTGGATGTCGCCGCGCATCGCGTCCTCCACCATGCCCGGCAGCTGGCTGCGGCCCTTGACCCCGCCAAACGCGGTGCCCATCCACTTGCGACCGGTCACCAGCTGGAACGGCCGCGTGCTGATCTCCTGCCCGGCGCCGGCGACGCCGATGATCACGCTCTGGCCCCAGCCGCGATGCGCGCATTCGAGCGCAGCACGCATCACGTTGACGTTGCCGATGCACTCGAAGCTGTGGTCCACGCCCCAGCCGGTCATCTCGACGATCACCTGCTGGATCGGCTTGTCGAAATCCTTCGGGTTGACGCAGTCGGTCGCGCCCATCTCCTTCGCCAGCGCGAACTTGTCGGGATTGGTGTCGATCGCGATGATGCGCCCGGCCTTCGCCTGCCTGGCGCCCTGGATCACCGCCAGCCCGATCGCCCCCAGGCCGAACACCGCGACGCTGTCGCCTTCCTGCACCTTGGCGGTGTTGTGCACCGCGCCGATGCCGGTGGTCACGCCACAGCCCAGCAGGCAGACCTGCTCGGGATCGGCGTCGGGATTGACCTTGGCCAGTGAGACTTCGGCGACGACGGTGTACTCGCTGAAGGTCGAGCAACCCATGTAGTGGTAGACCGGTTCGCCGTTGTACGAAAAGCGCGTCGTGCCGTCGGGCATCACGCCCTTGCCCTGGGTGGCGCGCACCGCCACGCACAGGTTGGTCTTGCCGCTCTTGCAGAACAGGCACTCACCGCACTCGGCGGTGTACAGCGGGATCACGTGGTCACCCGGCTTGACCGAGGTCACGCCCTCGCCGACCTCGACCACGATGCCGGCGCCCTCATGGCCCAGCACCGCCGGGAACACGCCTTCCGGGTCCTCGCCCGACAGGGTGAAGGCGTCGGTATGGCAAACGCCGGTATTCGTGATCCTGACAAGCACCTCGCCCTTGCGCGGCGGCTCGACGTCGATCTCGACGATTTCCAGTGGCTTTCCAGGCCCGAAGGCAACTGCTGCACGTGATTTCATGATGTCGCTTCCTTTACTAGCTAACTAAATTTTCCCTCACCGAGGGCACCCTGGTGCCTCTACCGCAGGTAGGAGCGGACGATGGAGATGGTCTCGTCAATGGACTTGTTCTGCGAATCGCTCCTGATTTCGCTACTGGGAAACTCTTCCCGTAGATAGCTCTCCATAACCGTTGCCATCAATCCGTTGTCAGCCCCACGAACAGCTGCAAGCTGCTGAAGAATTGCAGGGCATTCAGCACCTGCATCGAGCGCTTGCTTCTTTTCTTCCGGGCCATGTGGCACTCACCGCTTTTCACTCCAGATAAGCGGGGCCTGACGCCGAAGAGACAGGCCCTCAACTCATTAGAATTCCTGCACGGTTGGGCGCAGAACGATCTCGTTAATATCCACGTCAGCAGGCTGCTCAATTGCGAAGGCGATAGCTCGAGCGACCGATTCGGCGGGAATTGCATGCTTGTAGAAGTCCACCACGAAATCGCGGCTCTGTTGGTGGGTGCTGCCGAATTTCAGTTCGGAGTCCACGGCGCCCGGTTCGATAGTCGTGGTGCGGATGCTGCCACCGACTTCGTGACGCAGTCCTTCGGAGATAGCCCGCACAGCAAACTTGGTGCCGCTGTACACGGTGCCACCTGGGCTGAACACCTTCAGGCCTGCAACCGATGCGATGTTGATGAAGTGACCACTGTTTTGTTTCTGGAAGACTGGCAATGCAGCCGCGACTCCGTACAGCAGACCCTTGATGTTGATATCGATCATGCGATCCCACTCGTCAGTGCGAGTATCGCTGAGCGGTGCAATCGCCATCAGTCCGGCATTGTTGATCAGTACATCAATGCGACCGTAGGTGTCCACGGCACCTTGAATGAGCGTTTTGACCTCTTCCTGAGAGGTAACATCGGTCTGATACGCGATTGCCTGACCACCTGCATTGGTCAGCTCAGCCACCAATGCGTCGAGTTTATCTTTGCGACGTGCAGCCAGCACTACGCGAGCGCCAAGCGCAGCAAGGTGGCGTGCAGTAACCTCACCCAGGCCGCTACTGGCACCGGTGATAACGACAACTTTTCCAGAAATGTTATTGCTCATGCTGAGAACCTCATCGGCGGGTTTGTACTTCGCCATGGCTGGTTAACCTGGCAGTGCGCAAACTTTAGACCCATGATTGATCTCAATAAATGGAAATGATTGGATTATACTATTCCTGAAAATGGAATAAACGGGAGGGGCAACGTGCTTAACCGCATGGAGATGGTTAGGATTTTTTGCACAGCAGCAGAGGCAGGTAGCTTCCGCGAAGCGGCAACTCGATTAGGCATCTCCCCACAAGGGGTGACTCGAGCCATTCAAGCCCTGGAAACTGAGCTTGGCGAATCACTGTTCCACCGCAATACCCGCCAGGTGAGCATCACTGCTTTCGGTCAGGATTACGCCAAAGATGCCAGGTCAGCTCTGGATCATTTCGATACGCTATTCCGGTCGCACAGGACGGAGCCTGAGCTGTCAGGTAAGGTGGGGATTACGGCTCCACATGCTATTGGCAGGCGCTTCCTAATACCGTTTCTTCAGCCCCTGGCCGCTGCACATCCTGACCTGCAATTCGATCTCCGCTTGGAAGATCAGATGACTGATGCCGTTGAAGCGCATATCGATATTGGTATCCGGGTGGGGGTTATACGCGACCGGCGCTACGTTGCACGTGCCTTAGCTCCCGTGCCGTTTTACGTTGTCGCGTGCCCGTCTCTCATAGGCCAAAAGACACCACCTAAATCTTTGGATGCCTTAGCTAAGCTGCCACTTTCAGTCCTGATCGACCGGAAAAATGGCCGCCCTTGGCCTTGGCTATTTGCCGACGGGCAAACGTTCGCGCCCAGGCAGCCAGCGCTTATCTGTGATGATCCAGATACGGAATTGGAAGCCACCCTGGCAGGCATGTGTTTTGGCCAAATTCCTGCCTATCTGGCTGAGCCTCATCTGCGGTCAGGAAAGCTGGTTGCCGTTTTGGCTGATCACGCTCCAGCACCATGGGATCTGTTCATATACCGCCCGCAGCAGGGTCCTGTATCGAAGCGGGTGCGATTGGTGTACGACCACCTTAAGCAGGCTTTCTCAAACCCCAAGCTATTTCCCCAGGGCCTGGGGACATAGCTTGAATACCTGCCAGCAATCGTCCGCTTTTGGCCGCTTGCTGCCTGTGGCCCGCCCTTTGAT
>CBIHQF010000471.1:0-3811 GCA_966211665.1 uncultured Pseudomonas sp.
CAGCGGGTCGAACGGGGGTTCCTGGTGATGCGGATCACTCCATCGACAGCGAACTGCCTGTGCACTCATCCCCGGATATCTCAGCTCAAGACGCTGGCGTGCGCTACTAGGGTAGCAAAGTTGTCGGCCAGGGCGGCCATCTCCGCCCGGTGCATGTCCCGTGCGTCGATCACGTCACCTTCCGGGGTCGGCAAATCGCGGGTGGCGCAGGCCGCGTCGACCACCGTGCAGCGATAACCGTAGTCCTTGCAGGCGCGCACGGTGGAGCTGACGCTGGAGTGGCTCATAAAGCCGCAAACGATCACATCCAGATGGCCCATGGCTTGTAGGCGATCATGCAGGTCGGTGCCGGCGAAGGCATTCGGTAAGCGCTTTTGCACGACGATTTCCCCTGGTAGCGGTGCTACTTCGGGCAAATGCGCGCCGCGTGGGCCGCTGGGATCGAGCAGGCCGCCGGGAATGCCCAGGTGTTTGACATGGATGATCGAGGCGCCGATGGCGCGCGCGCGGGCCAGCAGTTGGGCGATCTCTTCGAGCGCCGCGTCCAGCCCCGGCAGTTGCAAGACGCCGCTGCGGTATTCCTCCTGGGCGTCGATGATCAGCAGGGTCGCTTGCGCCAGGCTGGCCGGCGCATGGCCGCGACCGGTCAGTTGGAAAAGCGTGTGCGGGTGGGGCATAAGGAACTCCTCGCGGATGGCGGACGGCGTCGCCATTGTCCGCCCCCGGGGCGCTGCTGTGAACCTCCGTATTCATTGTTGCAGCCGATGGGCGGTACGCGCAGAATCGAACCACTGCGCAGGGTTGGAGTCCTACGCAAAATCGACGCAAAGGAGTTGCCTATGACCTTGTTAGCGCAGTTGTCCGCCCATTTCTGGCTGTTGTTCTCCATCGCGGTATCCATCGCGGTGGTACGCGAACTCATGCGTCAACCCGAGGAGCCGCCCGTGCGCTTCCCGCGTCGCCGGGATTGACCCCGGTGCGCCCGGCTCCGCACCGGGCGCCTATCGCCTCTCAGTACAGGCCCAATAGCTGGAACTGCAGGTACCAGACGCCCAGCGAACCGAAGAAGTTGACCAGGAGAGCCGGCAGGAAGCGCAGGTGCACGCCGAAGCTGTAGCTCTTGTCCAGTGTCATGGCCATGACCCCGGCCGCCGAGCCCACCACGGTCAGTGAACCACCGATACCCACCATCAGTGCGTTCAACGCCCACTGATCGGCACTCAGTTGCGGATTGGACAGCAGCGCCGCGGCTTCCACCGGCACGTTATCCATCACCCCGGAAATCACCCCGAGAATGACGTTGACCATGGTCGGGTCGAGTAGCTCGAACAGCCGGGAGATATAGGACAACCAACCGACATGGTTGAGTGCGGCCACCGAAGTGATGATGCCGATGAAGAACAGCAAGGCGTTCCATTCCACCTTCTGCAGTTGGTCCTGCCAGGGCAGCTCGATGCCGCGGTGGGTCAGCAGCCAGGCATAGAGTGCGACCATGCCCAAGCCGATGCCGATGGCGAACTCGATGCCGACCTTCAGCAGAATGTTGCACAGCACCGCGCCGAGTACGGCGAAGAAACCGACCACCGCGAGCCCAGCACCGCCCGGTTTGAGCGCCGAGTCTTCCTGATTGGCGACACGGATCAGATTTTTGCCGTCGACGCCGCGCAGGTAGAAGAAATGCAGAGTGGCGGCGCACAGCAGCCAGCCGATAAATGCCGAGGGGAGCAGCAGCAACAGACCGGCGATGCTGATCTTGCCCGCCAGCAGCACCATCAGGCTGGTGGAGGTGCCGAGGAACCACACGCCGCTGTTGGAGGCGACCACGATGTTGCACAGAGCGACGTGGGTGTAGCGCTGGTCGGCCGAAATGTTTTTCACCGAATTGCCGAAAATCATCGCCGTGGTGAAGTTGTTGATGAAGGGCGAGAGCGTCGCCGAGAGCGCGCCCGTGGCCCAGAACATGCCCTTGGCGCCAAGACCTTTGCGCAACAGGTAGCCGTTCAGCGCGGTGAACACGTTCCGCTCGTTGAGCAGCTCGACGATCATCCACATGAAGGCCATGAAGGCGATCAGGCCGAACAGTTCGCTTTTGGTTTCCTCCTGGGTATGCAGAAAGTACTGGAAGCCGTTAGGGTCGGTCAGCGCGTAGTGCAGGCCGATAACGATCAAGCCGGACATCATGAACATGGCCGGTTTGAACTTATCCATCTCCAGTTGTGCTTCGAAAACGATAAGCGTCATGCCAATCAGGAATATCGCCAGCACGAGCAAGCCCGTGAGCGAGAAGGGTTCTATAAGCATTGGGGGGAAGACTCGGTAAGGGGGGAAATCGGAAGGGTTAGTAATTGGTAACAAAATTATATCTGGGCGCCCTGTCCTTTGGCAGCGCTACTTTTGGCGCTCTCGCGCTATCTTTCGCTATGGGTCGGGCCCGCTGGGATGGGCTAAAATGCGCCGCACTTTCGCCTAGGAGATGCCCCTGTGACCGACCTCATACCTGCCCGCACCACCCGCTTGCGCACCTTGCGCGATTACATCCGCTGGGCGGTCAGTCGTTTTCAGGCTGAGGAGCTGTTTTTCGGCCACGGCACCGACAACGCCTGGGACGAAGCCCGCCAGCTGGTGCTCGGCGCCCTGCATCTGCCCTGGGAGATCGCCGACAGTTACCTCGACTGTCGCCTGGAAGACGACGAGCATGCCCATCTGCAGTCATTACTCGCGCGGCGTATCGAGGAGCGTGTGCCGACCGCCTACCTGCTCGGCGAGGCCTGGTTCTGCGGGCTGCCCTTTATCGTCGACGAACGGGTGCTGGTGCCGCGTTCGCCGATCGGCGAAGTGATCGAACAGCATCTGCAACCCTGGCTGGCGCAAGAGCCCGCGCGAATTCTCGATCTGTGCACCGGCTCGGGCTGTATCGGCATCGCCTGCGCCTATGAGTTCCCCGAGGCCGAGGTGGTGCTGGCCGACCTGTCGTTCGAGGCGCTGGAAGTGGCTAACCGGAATATCGAACGGCACGGCCTGGAGGAGCGGGTTTATAGCGTGCAAGGCGACGGCTTCGACGGCTTGCCGGGCCAGCGTTTCGATTTGATCCTGTCCAACCCGCCTTATGTGGATGCCGAGGATTTCGCCGACATGCCCGCCGAATACCAGCACGAACCGGCGCTGGGTTTGGCCTGTGGCGACGATGGTTTGAACCTGGTACGGCGCATGCTGGCCGAAGCGGCCGATCACCTGAGCGAGAAGGGTTTGCTGATCGTCGAGGTGGGCAATAGTCAGGTGCACGTCGAGGCTCTGTATCCGGAGGTGGATTTCACCTGGCTGGAGTTCGAACGCGGCGGCCACGGCGTATTCCTGCTCGCCGCCCAACAGTGCCGCGAGCACCAGGCGCTGTTCCGCGAGCGGCTCGGTGGCTGACGCAAGGTCCGAATTATCGCCGGTAGGAGGCCCGACCTCGGGGCGAGCTTTGTGCGGTATCCGCCAAACTATGTGCCCGCCAAGCCATGGATGGGCAGCCCTGCGGGCTGCATTCGCCGCGAGGGCGCGCCTCCTACCGGGTCCGCGGGGGGCCGCGCGGCTAACGCGTAGCGATCCAGATCAGCGAGCTTTGTGGGTTAGCCGCCTGTTGCGTTTGTCGGGCGACTCGCTGTGCCTGGCGCGGCGTAACCCACCATCGGCGCAACGCCATTTATCGCCTGGTGGGTTACGCGGCGCACGACCTTCATCTGCGCCTGGAGGACCGGCATTCGCGCCGCTAACCCACCCTTGTATGTTGAGTCCATGGTCAACGACGATGAGTCGATGCAGTTACCGG
>CBIHQF010000472.1:0-3807 GCA_966211665.1 uncultured Pseudomonas sp.
GGCGGCGAAGACCCGGGCGCGTTGTCGCCGGTCAAAGGCCAGTTCGAAAAGCACGTGACCCTGGCGATCGCCAAGGAGTTGCAGCGCCAGATCAATGCCGAGAAAGGCTTCCGCGGCGAGCTGGTGCGCACCGGCGATTACTTCATTCCTCTGCGTAAACGCACCGATATCGCCCGTAAAAAGGGCGCCGATCTGTTCGTCTCCATTCATGCCGACGCGGCGCCGCGGGCCGCGGCCTTCGGCGCCTCGGTGTACGCCCTGTCGGATCGCGGCGCGACTTCGGAAACCGCGCGCTGGCTGGCCGATTCGGAGAACCAGTCGGACCTGATCGGCGGCGCCGGCAACGTCAGCCTCGACGATAAGGACCGCATGCTCGCCGGGGTGCTGCTGGATCTGTCGATGACCGCCTCGCTGTCCTCCAGTCTGAATGTCGGCAACAAGGTATTGGGCAATATGGGGCGCATCACGCCCTTGCATAAGCGTCGGGTCGAGCAGGCCGGCTTTATGGTGCTGAAGTCGCCGGATATCCCGTCGATTCTGGTCGAGACCGGTTTCATCTCCAACCCCAACGAGGCGCGAAAGCTGGCCTCTTCCGCCCATCAACAAGCCTTGGCGCGTTCGATCACCAGCGGCGTGCGGCAGTTCTTCCATGAAAACCCGCCGCCCGGCAGCTATATCGCCTGGATGCGCGATAACGGCAAGATCGCCGTCGGCCCTCGCGAGCATGTGGTCAGCTCGGGCGAGAGCCTGGCGCTGATCGCCCAGCGTTATCAGATCAGCCTGGGTGTGCTGCGCAGCGCCAACTCGCTGAGCTCGGACGTGATCAAGGTCGGACAGAAATTGCAGATTCCGGCCACCGCCCTGGCGTCGCAGCCATGAGCGAGCCGACCCGCATCCAGCTGCTGAGCCCGCGCCTGGCCAACCAGATTGCCGCCGGCGAGGTGGTCGAACGTCCCGCTTCGGTGATCAAGGAACTGCTGGAAAACAGCCTGGACTCCGGCGCCAAACGCATCGAGGTGGATGTCGAGCAGGGCGGCGTCAAGCTCCTGCGTGTACGCGACGACGGCAGCGGCATCGCTCCCGACGATTTGCCGTTGGCCTTGGCGCGCCACGCCACCAGCAAGATTCGCGAACTGGAAGACCTCGAACAAGTCATGAGCCTGGGCTTTCGCGGCGAGGCGCTGGCCTCGATCAGCTCGGTCGCGCGCCTGACCCTGACCTCGCGTACCGCCGATGCCGAACAGGCCTGGCAGGTGGAAACCGAAGGCCGCGAAATGCAGCCGCGCGTCCAGCCGGCGGCGCATCCGGTCGGTACCTCGGTGGAAGTGCGCGATCTGTTTTTCAATACCCCGGCCCGGCGCAAGTTCCTCAAGGCCGAGAAAACCGAATTCGATCATCTGCAGGAAGTCATCAAGCGCCTGGCGCTCGCGCGTTTCGATGTCGGCTTTCATCTACGCCACAACGGCAAGGCCGTGCTGTCCTTGCACGAAGCCGGCGACGAGGTCAGCCGTGCCCGGCGTGTCGCCTCGGTCTGCGGTTCGGCCTTTCTCGAGCAGGCACTGCCCATCGAGATCGAACGCAACGGCTTGCGTTTATGGGGCTGGGTGGGGTTGCCGACCTTTTCCCGTAGTCAGGCCGATTTGCAGTATTTCTACGTCAATGGCCGCACGGTGCGCGACAAGCTGGTCGCCCATGCGGTGCGTCAGGCTTACCGCGACGTGTTGTTCAACGGTCGTCACCCGACTTTCGTGCTGTTCCTGGAAATCGATCCCTCGGTGGTCGACGTCAACGTGCACCCGACCAAGCACGAAGTGCGTTTTCGCGACGGGCGCATGGTTCACGATTTCCTCTATGGCACCTTGCACCGCGCCTTGGGTGAAGTGCGCCCGGAGGATCAGCTGGCGGCGCCGGCCGCCGTGGCCGGGATACTCGCGCCGACCGGGCAGGCCGCCGGCGAGTTCGGCCCGCAAGGCGAGATAGGCTTGGCCGCCAGCTTGCTCGAACCCCAGCCCGCGGCGTCGGTCTGGCGCTCGCCGGGTGCCGGCTATCAGGGCGCGCGGCCGGGGCCGGCAATGCCCGCCGCCGAAGCGCAGGGCGCTTATCGCGAGTTCTTCTCGCCGCTGCCGGGTACGCCTGCGAGCCTGCCAGAAGCCCAGGGAGACGTGCCGCCGCTCGGTTATGCGATCGCCCAGTTGAAGGGCATCTATATCCTCGCGGAAAACGTGCAGGGGTTGGTCGTGGTGGATATGCACGCGGCCCATGAGCGGATTACCTATGAGCGGCTGAAAGTCGCCATGGCCAGCGAAGGGCTGCGCGGCCAGCCGTTGTTGGTGCCGGAGTCCATCGCGGTCAGCCAGCGCGAGGCCGATTGCGCCGAGGAACATGCCGCCTGGTTTCAGCGCCTGGGCTTCGAGTTGCAGCGTTTGGGCCCGGAAAGCCTGGCGATCCGGCAGATTCCTGCGTTGCTCAAGCAGGCCGAGGCGACCCGCCTGGTGCAGGATGTGCTGGCCGACCTGCTGGAATACGGCACCACCGACCGCATTCAGGCCCACCTCAACGAACTGCTCGGCACCATGGCCTGCCACGGTGCGGTGCGCGCCAATCGGCGCCTGACCTTGCCGGAAATGAACGCATTGCTGCGCGATATGGAGCACACCGAGCGCAGCGGCCAGTGCAATCACGGGCGCCCGACCTGGACGCAGATGGGCATGGACGACCTCGATAAGCTGTTCCTGCGTGGCCGTTGAGCGCGCAAGCGCGGGGTGTTGAATATGTCTGAACACCTGCCCCCGGCGATTTTCCTGATGGGCCCGACCGCGGCCGGCAAGACTGACCTGGCCCTGGAATTGGCGCGGACGCTACCGTGCGAGCTGATCAGCGTCGATTCGGCATTGGTCTATCGCGGCATGGATATCGGCACCGCCAAGCCGGACCGCGCCACCCTGGCCGAATTCCCCCATCGTTTGATCGATATCCGCGACCCCGTCGAGAGCTATTCGGCCGCCGAGTTTCGTGCCGATGCCCTGACTGCCATGGCCGAGATCACGGCGCGCGGGCGTATCCCGTTGCTGGTGGGCGGCACCATGCTCTACTTCAAAGCGCTGCTGGAAGGTTTGGCCGATATGCCCAGTGCCGATCCGCAGGTGCGTGCCGAGTTGCAGGCGCGCGCCGAGAGCGAAGGCTGGCAGGCGCTGCATTGCGAGCTGATGGCGGTCGATCCCGAGTCGGCGGCACGCATTCATCCCAATGATCCACAACGCCTGATCCGCGCATTGGAAGTCTACCGGGTGAGCGGTTTAACGATGACCGCACACCGTGAGCGCCAAGCGGCGCAAAATCCCGGCGGCAGTGCGCCCGGTGGTGGGCAATTCCCCTATACTGTGGCGCAATTGGCGATAGCTCCGGCACGGCGCCAGGTGTTGCATGAGCGGATTGCGCAACGATTCGACACTATGTTGGAACAGGGCTTTGTTGCCGAGGTCGAACGCCTGCGCCAAAGAAGTGACTTGCACCCGGGCTTGCCGTCTATACGGGCTGTGGGCTATCGCCAGGTATGGGATTATCTGGAGGGAAGCGTCAACGAGGCGCAGATGCGTGAGCGGGGCATTATCGCTACGCGTCAGCTGGCGAAACGACAATTCACCTGGTTGCGCGGTTGGGCTGGTATCGAATGGTTGGACAGTCTGGCCTGCGACAATCTGACACGCGCCTTGAAATACCTGGCGGCGGTCTCCATAATGGCCTGACACCTTGAAATAAGCCGTCTATCCTAGGGGGTGGTCGGATAAAAAAAAAAAATGCGATTCA
>CBIHQF010000473.1:0-3806 GCA_966211665.1 uncultured Pseudomonas sp.
AGCCGTTTCGAGGGCGGCGCGCTGAACTTCACCATCGAGCCGAGCGCGGCCCAGGTCTGGTTCGCCTATTTCGAGCCCTATAGCCGCGCACGGCATGATTGTCTGATCGAGCAGGCACTGAGCAACGCCGGTGCCGAACTGTTCGCCTGCGGCAAAAGCATCGAAGGCCGCGATATCCAGCTGCTACGCGTCAGCCGCAATCCGAACGCACAGTGCAAGATCTGGATCATCGCCCAACAGCACCCCGGCGAGCATATGGCCGAGTGGTTTATGGAAGGTGTGATCGAGCGCCTGCGGAACCGCGACGACGCCGAACTGAATGCCTTGTTGCAACAGGCCGATCTTTACCTGGTGCCGAATATGAACCCGGACGGCGCCTTTCGCGGCCATCTGCGCACCAACGCCGCCGGCAAGGACCTCAACCGCGCCTGGCAGTCGGCCAGCGCGACGGAAACCCCGGAAGTGCATTTCGTCCAGCAGCAGATGCGCAAGATCGGCGTCGACCTGTTTCTCGATATCCACGGCGACGAGGAGATTCCTCACGTATTCACCGCCGGCTGCGAAGGCAACCCCGGCTATGGCAAACGCCTCGAACAACTGGAAAGCGAATTCCGCAGTCGTCTGGTAGCCATCGGCGCCGAGTTCCAGACGGTGTTCGGCTACCCCCACGACGCCCCCGGTCAAGCCAACACCACCCTGGCCTGCAACGCGGTCGGCCTGGAGTTCGACTGCCTGTCGTTCACCATCGAAATGCCGTTCAAGGACCACGACGACCACCCCGATCCGCACACCGGCTGGAACGGCAAGCGCTCGATGCGCTTGGGCAAGGACGTGCTCAGCGTGGTCGCGGCGATGGTCCAGGAGTTACGCTAAGCCGGTTGCGAATGGAAATACCTTGCAACCGCTGTGCGGTTGAGCCGCACCCCCTTGCTGGATAGATTGGCGCGCCGAGGTCGTGGCTACCCTGGCGCGCTCGGTCACGCGCCCACGGCATGTACCAAGCCATGTGATGGCGACCCTTTTTACTTGGCTATGTCCCCGTTAGGTGTTGCATGCAATGGGTAGGTTGGCGCTGAGCGTAGCGAAGCCCAACAGGCATCGGCATGTCTCGTTGGGCTTCGTCGCGGCGCGACTCAACGGAGCGCCGCCCGAGCCAACCTACGGCTTATCGCCGTGCAACACGCTATTGGGACATAGCTTTTTACTTGGAGTGCTACCCGATGAAATCCGTTATTTCGATCCCGGTCCTGTTAGGCATGGCGGTGCTCTTTACCAGCCTGGTCGGCTGCGATGCGGCAGAACAGTCTGCGCAGAAGCTGGCGGAAAAAGCCGAGCAGGCGGTGCAGGAGGTCGCGCGCGAAGCGATCAGCGATACCGTGAAGGAACTCAATAAGCAGGTCGACCAGATCCAGCAGTCGACCGACGAGTTGCTCGGTACGCCCGAGCAGGAGCCGGCGCCGAGTAAGCCGGCAGAGCAAGCCACACCGGGTACGCAAAACGACCTGTCGGCGGCAGACAGCATCGAAACCTGATGGCTGCCCGCCATTATCAGTCAGTGCTGGGCTGACAAGGTAAAAAGGCCCGTCGCAAGGGCGGGCCGAAGGTGCAGTTACACGACGCCGAGCCGAATGCTTTATTGCAACGGCCGGTCTCAGCCAAACATAAAGGCTATGTACCAATAGCGTGTTGCGCTCGGCTATCGCCACTGAGTTTGAGACGGTCTGGATCCGTAGGGTGCGCCATGCGCACCAGTGATTCGCCGCCTGCGGTGGTGCGCACGGCCTAGGCGGCCCCGCGTCACCCTACGAAGTCAGATCCTCACACTGAAACGCCCAAGCCTGAACGCAACACACTGCTGGTACATAGCCAATAAAAAGGCTGTGTACCCGTTAACTGTTGCATGCGCGGTCTCTTGTAGGAGGCCCGACCTCGGGGCGAGCTCTTCGCTGTTCCTGCCGGCGATGAGCAGGCAGCCCTGCGGGCTGCATTCGCCGCGAGGTCGCGCCTCCTACAGGACATCGCAGCACGCAACACATAATTGGGACAGAGCCAATAAAAAGCCCATCGCATGGACGGGCTTGAGTACTGCAAAGGGAGGGGCGTCAGTGCGTGCGGGCGACGGCGAAGCGGCTCAGCTCGATCAGCGCATCGCGGTATTCGCTGGCGGGCAGGGCATCCAGGCAGGCGATCGCCCGTTCGGCGTAATCGCGGGCCTGTTGGGCGGTGTAGTCCAGGGCGCCGGCGGCTTCCACTGCGTCGCGGATGCTTTCCAGATCCTCGATGCCGCCTTTCTGAATCGCCTGGCGCACCAGCGCGGCCTGCTCAGAGGTGCCTTCGCGCATGGTGTAGATCAGCGGCAGGGTCGGTTTGCCTTCGGCCAGATCGTCGCCGACGTTCTTGCCCAGGGTGCTGGCATCGCCGCGGTAGTCGAGCAGGTCGTCGACCAACTGGAAGGCCACACCTAGGTGGTCGCCGAATACGCGCAGGGCTTCGGTCTGCTCCGTCGCCGCGCCGGCAAGGGCTGCGGCGCTATGAGTCGAGGCCTCGAAGAGCATCGCGGTTTTGCCGCGAATCACTTCCATGTAGGTCTCTTCCGTGGTGCTGGCGTCACGAATCTTCGACAGCTGCAGCACTTCGCCTTCGGCAATGACCCGGGTGGCCTTGGAGAGGATTTTCATCACCGGCATGGAGCCGAGTTCGACCATCATCTCGAAGGAGCGCGAATACAGGAAGTCGCCGACCAGCACGCTTGGCGCGTTACCCCATTGGGCATTGGCGGTGCTGCGCCCGCGGCGCATGTCGGACATGTCGACCACGTCGTCGTGCAGAAGGGTCGCGGTGTGCAGGAATTCGATGGTGGCGGCGAGCAGGCGCAGATCGTCGCCCGTCAGGCCCAGGGCTTTGCCGCTGAGCAATACCAGCAGCGGGCGCAGGCGTTTGCCGCCAGCGGAGATGATGTAGTCGCCGATCTTCTCTACCAGGGGGACGCGCGACACCAGCTGGGCGCGGATGATGCCGTCGACAGCGGTAAAATCGTCCGCCACCACGCGATAGAAAGCCTGGGGTTGCATCGCTTGCACCTGCTTCATGGGTTGCGCGGCATGCTATGGGGCAGGGTAGGGGCTGTCAAGAAAGCAGCAGCAAGCCATAAGCTGCAAGTAAAGGCAAAAGCAGAGCAAAAGCCTTGAATAGCGCCTGGGCGAGCGCCACTCTGATTCGCTTGCAGCTTGCAGCTTGCAGCTTGCAGCTTGCAGCTTGCAGCTTGCACGCGTACAATCGCGCACCCTGAACTTTCCCCCTGGGTATTTCCCTGCCTTACGCAATTGCAAGGGTGTCCTTCCGGCCCCGAGCAGCCATGCCAGCCGACACTTATTCCTATAAAGCGCTGGGTGAGCAGGATTAACGGAGATTTACCATGTACGCAGTAATTGTTACTGGTGGCAAGCAATACAAAGTCACCGAAGGCGAATTCCTCAAGGTCGAGAAACTCGAAATCGCCACTGGCGAAGCCGTGACTTTCGACCGCGTGCTGTTGATCGGCAACGGCGACGATGTAACCATCGGCGCACCGGTTGTTGATGGCGCTAAAGTAGTGGCCGAAGTCGTTGCTCAAGGCCGTCACGATAAAGTCACCATCATCAAGTTCCGCCGTCGTAAGCACCACATGAAGCGTCAGGGCCACCGTCAGTGGTACACCGAGATCAAAATCACCGGTATCCAGGCCTGATTCGTTTCGGTCTGATCCCTTAATAGGAGTATTGAACTCATGGCACACAAAAAAGCTGGCGGTTCTACCCGCAACGGTC
>CBIHQF010000474.1:0-3799 GCA_966211665.1 uncultured Pseudomonas sp.
CAAGATGATGAGCCAGTCGGTGGAAAACCGGCTGATCCTCAATCTGTTCCAGCAGCGCTATTTCCAACTGACGTTCAACACCAGCCTGAACAACCTCGACAGCCCCTGGGCCGGACTGCTGATTTTCGACGAGCAGGGCCAGGTGGTTTCCGCCAACCGCCGCGCCGACAGCCTGCTCGGCGTCGGCCTGGCGCGGGTGAATATCGAAAGCCTGTTCGACGTGCCATTGCGCCAGCTGCTCAACCAGCCCGAAGCCCTGCCCTTCAACCTGCGCGCCGGCGGACGTTTCCGCTTTCACGCCCAGGTCAGGCGCCCGCATCAGCCCGCGCCTATCCAGGCCCGCGACTTTCGCCCGGCGGCCGAACCCGAACAACATGGCGACGGCTTTACCCTGGCCTCGATCAACCTCGGCGATCCGCGCGTCGACAAAGCCGTGCGTCAGGCCGAGCGTTTGCTGGAAAAGGACATCCCGATCCTGGTGCATGGCGAGACCGGGGTCGGCAAGGAGGTGTTCGTCAAAGCCCTGCACCACGCCAGCTCCCGCGCCAAGCAGGCGCTGATCGCGGTCAACTGCGCGGCCATTCCCGCCGAACTGGTGGAATCCGAACTATTCGGTTACGAGAAAGGCGCCTTCACCGGTGCCAACCAGAAAGGCAGCGTCGGCCTGATCCGCAAAGCCCACAAAGGCACGCTGTTCCTCGACGAGATCGGCGACATGCCGCTGCGCGTGCAGGCCCGGCTGTTGCGAGTTTTGCAGGAGCGTTGCGTGCAGCCCCTGGGCAGCAGCGAGCTGTTTCCGGTGGATATCCGCCTGATCTCCGCCACCAACCGCTCGTTGCGCCAGGATGTCGATGCCGGCATGTTTCGCCAGGACCTCTACTACCGCATCAGCGGCCTCAATCTGGAGTTACCGCCGCTGCGCGAACGCACCGACAAAGCCGCAATGGTGCAACGCATCTGGGATTACCACCGCGAACCGCATCAATGGGCGGCGCCCAGCGCCGAGGTCATGGCGCTGTTCGAACGCCACCCCTGGCCGGGCAACTTGCGGCAACTGAGCAGCGTGCTGCAGATCGCCTTGGCCATGGCCGACGATCAACCGATTCGCCCGGAACACTTGCCGGATGATTTCTTTGCGGATTTGCAGCAAGCGAATGGCGGCAGCGCCCAAGGCGACGAGTCACTCGTGGAACAACAGCAGACCATCGACCTGGGCGCACAGTTCGAAGCCTGCGGGGGGAATGTCTCGTCGCTGGCGAAGCGTCTGGGAGTGAGCCGCAACACCCTTTATAAGCGGCTGCGCGAGCAAGGCCTCAGGGAATAGATGAGCAGCCAAAGGCGAATCAGCCCTCACATAACCCACCCTTGAGCAAACGCAGATACCCCGGGTTCGCCGAGAGGCTGTTGTGGCCGACGGCCGGAATGATTTCGAGCGCGGCCACGCCGTCGGCAAAACGGCTGTAGAGCGCCTCGGTACTGGAACGCGGGATGACCTGATCGGCGGCTGCGGCGATCAGCAAGGTCGGCGCAGTGACATGGGGGGCGTATCGCCAGGATTCGAACTTGTCCTGCAACATCCACTTTATCGGTGCGAAAGGGAATTGGCCCATCGCCAACTCTTCGATGCTGTTATAGGGCGTGACCAGAACCAAACGGGACACGGGTCGCTGGGTGGCCAGGCGGATGGCGATGCCGGAGCCCAGGCTGCGCCCCACCACCGCGGTGCAGGGATGCCGGGCATGGACCCAGTCGAACAAGGCCAAAGCATCGCGATGTAAGGCCTCTTCCGAGGGCTCCCCGGCACTGCCGCCATAGCCCCGGTAATGCAGGAGATAGAGCGCATGGTCGGCAAAGGCCTGGGAAAACTCGGGGAGATTCTGCGAGACGTCTTCGCCATTACCGCCGAAATAAATCAATGCATTCGGCCCCTCGTGGGGTCTGGTCGTCACCAGCAGCTCGGTATCGGCGCCTGGCAGCTTGAGCAGCGTTGCCGGGTCATCGAGCGCACGCGGTTGTGGAAAGTAGATAAACGAACGCTGAAACACCAGCAAGGCGAGGCACAGCAACACATAGAGCAGTACCAACAAGGCCAGCATTGAAATCACTACACGTGACATTTGCTTGATGCTCATGGGAAGTCCCTTCGATAACCGTTCATACCGAGCGCTCTCGGATGCAAAGGGCGCTCACTCCCCCGCCATCAGCCAACCACCGGCAACGACCTGCCCTCCCTCCAGCGCGATGATCAATTGATCATGCGCACCTCGCCAGTAATACGCCCAAAGTTCGCCGGAGGGCGCGCCTTGCCATTCGGTGCGTCCGAGCGTTTGCGCGTACTCCGCCGTCGAGACCGGCCAAATTCGATCCGGCTCGCCCAACAAGGCCCGCACTTGTCGGGCGCTGTAGGCGCCTCGCAGCATAAGCGCGAGCGATTGCTGCAACAACCGGTGTTTATCGCCCTGCCATTTGTCGACCGCATCGTTCCAAACGCCCCCCTCGAAGTGACCTTTGATCTGACGCAGTGCCAGAAATTCCCTGGCCATGCTCTGCTCGGAAGGCGCGATCGCCTCATTGGCGTAACTGTGAGGCAGCGCAAAAAACATGAAAAACAAAACGCTCACTAATAGAACAAAGCGTTTAGAAAACACCCCATAAAGGTAACAGCCAGACATATCTTTACTCCCGACAATGATGGATAAAACAAAACTAAAGTTAGGGGACATTATTCGAATACCAGAATCGATAGCGGAACAATGTCGTTCTAAGAAAAGTTTATGTCGCACTTCCCTTCAGCCAACCACCGGCACAGCAAAACGCCTTTTTGAAGGCACTTTGACATCCAGCAAATCATAAAAAATTACTGTGTTTGACAGACTACACAAGCGCCTCTACTTTCAAATCTCTCTCTGCTTCTCCAGGCCCACGGCAGTAGTCACAACGCCGTTTTTTGGAGTTTGGTAGCAGTCGAGAATTTCATTTGTTGCACACGAAAGGCTCGCCCCACAAGGGCGTAGCCCGGCCCGGCGTTCTTCACTCTGGACGCCCGTCAGGAATAACATCCATACAGGGAACTGGAAATGAAATTCAAAAAAACAACCTTATCGTTAATGGCCATAATGGCCAGTTCGTTGCTCGCTTCGCCTTTCTTCGCATACGCCGACAACAAACATGAGACATTCATGTTGCTTGAACAGGAAAAGGCCGGCAATGCCGTATATAAAGCCTTTTTTCCGGACTTGAAAACCGCGCGCAAAGCCGCCATCAGCTTCCACGGACAATTGCTCGAGTCGCACTACGACGACGGTTATTTGATCATGGAGTTGACCGACGAGGAGATGGAGAAACTTAAAGTTTTCAACTTCACCTTCGCGCCGGCGACGGAATTTATCGAAAAACGCAATGCCATACTGTCCAAGCTGCAGAATAAGATGCAGTCCAGCGACGGTTCGGTCTCGACCATGGCGGATGTGAGCATCGCCAGCATCCCGGGCTATGCCTGTTATGAAACGGTGGAAGAAACCTTCACCGTGGCCGCCGGCATGGTCGCAAGCAAACCGAACCTTGCCGAGTGGTTCAAGATCGGCGACTCCCTCCCCGTCACCGCCATGTCCGCCCACCGCGCCGCCCGCCGCATCGTCCGCGCGGCCGAGAACGGCGAGGCCGAGGTCACCCTCTCGATCCAGGCCAAGCTCGCCGCCCGCTTCGCCGGCCTCTTCCCCGCCGCGACGGCCGAGATGATGTCGCTGGTCAACCGCGCCCTCCCCGACGAGGTGGGCGGCACGGAGACCCGGAAGGGCTA
>CBIHQF010000475.1:0-3795 GCA_966211665.1 uncultured Pseudomonas sp.
CGCCAGGCCCAGGCGCAAGGCGGTGGTGCCGGTGGCGCCGATCAATGGGAACAAGCCTTTGGCCAGGGAGGCGCCGCTCTGGATCGAGGTCATCGCGACCAGCAACAGCATGATCGGCAGAATTATCAGGGAGAAACGCGATGAGCGCGGCATTCGGCTGTTCCAGGCAATCAGAAGTGATAAAAAAACCGGCCAGCTCGGCATGAGCTGGCCGGTTTCATTGCTGCGATAGCTTAGCAGGCCGTTGAAAAACGTAGGCGAGGCAGGCAAGACAAGGACTAGGCGTCCCCACAAAAACGGCCGAGGAAGCGGACTGGGCTCGCACGCGAGTTTACTGGCTGTAAATGAGCATTACTCGCTTCGCTCGCCCTGCGGGCCGCGCTGAAGCGCGTTAGCCGCAAGCGGCTTGCCGAGGCCGTTTTTAATGCCCCTCGCTTTTATCAAGAGGGCCAACGCAGGTAGTTTTTCAACGACCTGTTAGCGGTATTCGCAGAGATAGGCGGTATCCACGGCGACCTTGAGCTGGAATTTGCTGTTGGCCGGCACTGTGAATTGGCTGCCGCTGGCGAAGGTTTCCCAGCTGTCGCTGCCCGGCAACTTGACGGTCAGGGCGCCTGCAACCACGTGCATCACTTCCAATTGGCTGGTGCCGAATTCGTATTCGCCGGGCGCCATGACACCAATGGTGGCGGGGCCTTCAGCCATGGCGAAGGCGATGGAGGTGACGGTGCCGTCGAAGTATTCATTGACCTTGAACATCTGTAATTCCTTGCAAGGCTGAAGAAAAGGGGCGCCAGTATGCCGAAGGCTTTTCGAGGCGTCATCCGCTTTACGTTGGTAAGACCAAGGGCAGCAAGCGGGCGGTGTTGCGCGCATCGGTAAGGGCGCGATGCTGCTGGCCGCTGAAGTGCAAACCGGCCAGTTGCAGGGCTGTATTGAGCCCGACGGGTCGCGGCAGCTGGCGGGCTTCGGCAAAGCGTCGTTTGAGGTTGAGGTGGGGGATTTGGCTCAAGCAGCTGTTCAGTCGATGCTGTTGCCAGTCCTGCTCCAGCTGCCGGCGGTCGTATTCCCCCCAACTGGCCCAGCCGACCAGGCGCGGCTGGTGGGTCTGTAGCCAGCGTTCGAATTGTGACCAGACCTGGACCAAGGGGGCGGCGCTATCGACATTGGCCTGGCCGATATGCGTGAGCTCGCGGCAGAAGTTGGTCAGCAGCGGCCGACGCAGCGGTTTTACGAAACGCTGGAAGTGGTCCACTTCATGGCCGTCGGCACCCACCAGGCTGGCGCCTATCTCGATGATTTCCATGTCCTGCAAAGGCCAGCCGCCTTCGTCCGTGGTGGCTTCCAAATCGATGACTAACCAATGCCCCATAGGCCCTCCGTTGCGCGTGCAGCAGTATGCAAGCCCCATTCGGGCGAGGTAAACCCCCCCTGCAAATATTGGGGGGATGGCGACGGTGGCTTTTATCGGCCGGGCGTAATGGGCTATCCAAGGGTGGCTCGTCGCGCGCTACGCCGCTGGGCGCGAGCACACTGCCAATCGAGCGTTGGGCCGGGTAAAATCGCCAGCGTCGACGGGGCCTGCACGGCTATCCGCCGGCTTGTCGATTACTGTCGAGGTCATTCGTTTTATGGATTGCCGTGCCGGCTGTGGCGCTTGCTGCATTGCGCCTTCGATCAGTTCCCCGAGTCCTGGCATGCCTCTGGGCAAGGCCGCGGGCGAGCGCTGTGTGCAACTTTCCGCGGACAATTACTGCGGCCTCTTCGGCAAGCCCGAGCGGCCAGCGGTATGTTCGGCGTTCCGCGCCGACCCGGAGGTCTGCGGTGGCAGTCGGGAAGAGGCGATTCGCCTGCTCGAGTGGCTGGAACGGAGCACTTCGTTGGCTGGCTAGCAGGCCGTTGAAAAACGTAGGCGAGGCAGGCGAGACAAGGCAAAAATGGCCGAAAAGGCGGAGTTTACTGCTGTAAATGAGCATTTTGACTGAGCTCGCACGCGAGGCCGTTTTTAACGCCGTCTCGGCCACGTAGGTAGTTTTTCAGCAGCCTGCTAGGCATGTTCTGCAGTCCTGAGGGGGAATAATGGATCTATACCCGCGTCACCTGTTACTTGCAGTGTTGCTGTCGTTCGCTGGTAGCCCGGCTCAGGCCGAGGCTTGGCGTCTGGTCAAGGATGAGGACGGTATCCAGGTGTATTTGCATAAGGTGGCCGGTTCCGGCTATCAGGCCTATCGCGGCGTGGTGACCCTCAAGACCGACGTGCAGACATTGCTGAAACTGCAGGATGACGTCGGCGCATCCTGTGCCTGGATTCATAGCTGTCGTCAGCAGAGGCTGGTGAGCGGCGACGACCGGTACAGCTGGGTTTATAGCCGTTTCAACGCGCCTTGGCCGGTTGCCCCGCGCGATTCGGTGGTGCGGGTAATGACCGAGCGCGGTGCCGATGGCAGTGTCACCCGTCTGTTGCGCGGGGCCGCCGATCATATGCCCGAGCAGAAGGGCTTTATCCGGGTGAGCAAGCTCGAGGGTTTCTGGCGGTTTACCCCGAAAGGGGCGGGGCAGGTCGAGGTCGTCTACCAGGTGCATACCGAGCCGGGCGGCAACGTGCCGTCTTGGCTGGCCAATAGCTTCGTGGTGGATGCGCCCTATAAGACCTTGAGTGCGCTGCGTGAACTTGCGGAAGAACGCTAGTGCGATGCAGATGTAAAAAAGGCTGCCCGAGGGCAGCCTTTTTTGTACGGCGCGATTTGCAGCTTACTTCTTGATGTCGCGCTGCGTATAGCCGGTATAGAGCTGGCGCGGACGGCCGATCTTGTACGGGCTGGAGAGCATTTCCTTCCAGTGCGAGATCCAGCCGACGGTGCGCGCCAGAGCGAAGATCACGGTGAACATACTGGTCGGAATACCGATGGCCTTGAGGATGATGCCCGAGTAGAAGTCGACGTTCGGGTACAGCGAGCGCTCGATGAAGTACGGGTCGGTCAGGGCGATCTCTTCCAGGCGCATGGCCAGCTCCAGCTGCGGGTCGTTGGTGATGCCCAGCTCGGCCAGCACTTCGTCGCAGGTCTGTTTCATCACGGTGGCGCGCGGGTCGCGGTTCTTGTAGACCCGGTGACCGAAGCCCATCAGCTTGAACGGATCGTTCTTGTCCTTGGCTCTCGCGATGAAGGTGTCGATGTTGGAGACATCGCCGATTTCGTCGAGCATGCTCAGCACCGCTTCGTTGGCGCCGCCGTGGGCTGGGCCCCAGAGTGCGGCGATACCGGCAGCGATACAGGCGAACGGGTTGGCGCCCGAGGAGCCAGCCAGACGCACGGTCGAGGTGGAAGCGTTCTGCTCGTGGTCGGCGTGCAGGATAAAGATCTTATCCATGGCCTTGGCCAATACCGGGCTGATCGGTTTGATCTCGCACGGGGTGTTGAACATCATGTGCAGGAAGTTTTCCGCGTAGTTCAGATCGTTGCGCGGATACATCATCGGCTGACCCATGGAGTACTTGTAGGTCATGGCGGCGATGGTCGGCATCTTGGCGATCAGGCGCATGGCCGATACTTCGCGATGATGCGGATTATTGATGTCCAGCGAGTCGTGGTAGAAGGCGGAAAGGGCGCCGACCACGCCGCACATGATGGCCATTGGATGGGCATCGCGGCGGAAACCGTTGAAGAAGGTCTTCAACTGTTCGTGAACCATGGTGTGGTTCTTGATGGTGCTGACGAACTTGGCCTTGTCCTCTGCGTTCGGCAATTCGCCGTTGAGCAGCAGGTAGCAGGTTTCCAGGTAGTCGGACTGATCGGC
>CBIHQF010000476.1:0-3785 GCA_966211665.1 uncultured Pseudomonas sp.
AAGGCGGGCACCGAGCTCGGTCTGCTCGCCAAAAGCGTCATGGACAGCGGCGGTCTGGTCTCCGACGACCTGATCATCAACCTGGTCAAAGAACGCATCGCCCAGCCGGACTGTGCCAATGGTTTCCTCTTCGACGGTTTCCCGCGCACCATCCCGCAAGCCGAAGCGATGAAAGAAGCCGGGGTGGAGATCGACCATGTGATCGAAATCGCCGTCGATGACGAAGAGATCGTCAGCCGTATCGCCGGTCGCCGCGTACACCCGGCCTCGGGTCGGGTCTACCACACCGAGCACAATCCGCCGAAAGTACCGGGCAAAGACGACGAAACTGGTGAAGAACTGATTCAACGCGAAGACGACAAGGAAGAAACCGTGCGTCATCGCCTGTCGGTCTACCACTCGCAGACCAAGCCCCTGGTGGATTTCTACCAGAAGCTCGCCGCCGCCAACGGCACCCCGAAGTACAGCGCCATCGCCGGCGTCGGCTCGGTGGACGAAATCACCGCCAAGGTAATGGCTGCACTCAGCTAAGCAGCTATTCGCAGTCAGCCAACGGCCCGCTATATGCGGGCCGTTGTCGTTTCTGCGGTTGGCGCGCTGGAGTCGCTGAACGTCGTTCACAGAACAGTAACCTCGCTCGCCTAAGCTAGCATCGGTCTCTGGTCTATACCAAAGTGAGACGGTCGTAGACCTCAGGTCTTAACCCATACTAAGAAAGAGAGCGCGTTCAATGACCGAGAAAACAGCAAAGAGTGCTATCTGGCTGGGCTTTGCACTGGCGCTGGTGGGGAGCCCCGCGGCCTTCGCCGATGCCAAGGCGCAAGCCAAGGCGGACTGCGCAGTCGCCGAGTTCGCCATGGGGCTGCGCTTTCAGCAGCAGTCGGCGGAAGTTCAGGCCCTGCAGCTGCAGGCCTACAACATCGCCACGCTGAAGCTGGATGCTGCAGTGGCCGCCGCGAAAGACCCATCGAAGTTGGCCATCGTTACCGACCTGGATGAAACCGTCATTGATAACAGTGCCCTGTTGGCGCGGGACCTTGCCAACTGCCACACCTATGACGCCTGGGATACCTGGCTGCCCTGGGAGCGTGACGGGACCCCGCAGCTGATCCCCGGCGCCAAGCAGTTCCTGCAGCACGCCGACAGCCTGGGCGTGACCATTCGCTATATCTCGGACCGCGCCGACGAGCAGAAGAAATATACCCTGGCCACCCTGAGCAAGCTCGGCCTGCCCCAGATTTCGGCGCAAAGCGTGCTACTGCTGGGGCCGCCCAAGGTCGAACGGCGCGCCATCGTCAGTGCCGATCACCAGATCGTGCTGCTGCTGGGCGATACGCTGCATGACTTTGACGCACGTTTCCGCAAGACGCCGCTGGCCGATCAGCGCGCCACCGTGGCCGCCGAAGCCGGCAAATGGGGCACCGAGTGGATCGTCTTCCCCAATGCGAGCTACGGCACCTGGTCCAAGGCGCCTTTGCAAGCCTGGGAAGCAAAGACCGTCATCGAGCCCTGGTAAACCGCTGTTTGCCGAGGGTGCACCGGGCCGTTCTGGCCCGGTGCGTACCTGTTGTCTGACGGGCCCGTTCGCGTGACGGGTGATTAGGCTGGAAAAAAAAGCCTCAAGCCGCTTTAATGCCCGCCCACTCGTCAATCTGCCTGAGTAACGATGACCACTCTGCTGGCCCTGGATACCGCGACCGAAGCCTGCTCCGTCGCCTTGCTGCACGACGGTAAGGTGATCAGCCACTACGAAGTGATTCCGCGTCTGCATGCGCAACGTTTGCTGCCGATGATCAAGGACTTGCTGGCCGAGGCTGCCGTTCCTCTGTCGGCGCTGGATGCCATCGCCTTTGGCCGTGGCCCGGGCGCTTTCACCGGCGTGCGTATCGCCGTTGGCGTGGTGCAGGGTTTGGCTTTCGCCCTGGATCGTCCGGTATTGCCGATCTCCAACCTGGCGGTATTGGCCCAGCGCGCCCAGCGCGAGCACGGCGCCACGCAGGTGGCCGCGGCGATCGATGCGCGGATGGACGAGGTCTACTGGGGCTGCTACCGCGCCGAGAACGGCGAAATGCGCTTGCAGGGTGTCGAGGCGGTACTGGCGCCGGAGCAGGCTGCGCTACCCAGAGATGCCTGCGGCGAATGGTTCGGTGCCGGTACCGGCTGGGGTACGTTCGCCGCGCGGATCGCCGTGCAAGTCACTGGGCAGGATGCCGTCATGCTGCCGCATGCCGAGGATCTGCTCAGCCTGGCGGGGTTCGCCTGGGCGCGCGGCGAGGCGGTCGTGGCGGATCAGGCGCAGCCCGTGTATCTGCGCGACAAGGTCGCCGTCGCGAAGCAACCGAGTTGATTTCATCTACCCAAATTGAGCATGCGGAGAGGTCATTGCGCCCTTGGTGCACACCTTCCGTCGCATGCCTGACGTCAGTTTTATGTCTCGCATTGCCAAGGCACGCCAAGGCGGCTAGATTGCCATTACTTCCATCCACACTTGGCTAACCAGGTCGGGCACTAGCCGATGCGTATCGACGCCTCCATTCCTTCCTTTGCGCCGGATCGCGGCCCCCGTTCGGGGACGGCGGTCACGCCTTTTCGCGAAGCGCAACGCGAGGTGGAGGCACGCCGCGAACAACCAGCGGCCCCGGCCAGCAGCCAAGGCTTCGAGCAGACCCCGCAACTGCGCCGCGTACAGGCCGCCAATGCCAGCAGCGATAGCCTGCCGGCGACCCTGGACCGCGGCTACCAGCCCGCCCTGAGCAATCGCGCCGCCCAGGCCATCGCCAGCTACAGTTCGACCGCCGCCTACGCCCAGGATGCCGGTGCCCAGGAAGTATTGGGTCTCGATCTCTACGCCTGATGTTGCCTTATTTCCTCGGTTGCCCTTCATGGAGCGAGCCCGCCTGGCGCGGTTCGCTGTATCCGGATGGTGCCCGTACGGCGGATTTCCTGTCGCGCTACGGGGAGGTTTTCAACGCGGTGGAAGGCAACACCACCTTTTACGCCCGCCCATCGCCCGAGACGGTCGTCCGCTGGGCCGCGCAGATGCCGGCGCATTTGCGCTTCTGCGCGAAGCTGCCGCGCGATATCAGCCACAGCACCGATCTGCGCGAGCAACTGAGCGCGGCCGACGACTTCTGCCGCTTGCTCGCGCCCCTGGGCGCGCGCGTTGCACCCTTCTGGTTGCAGTTGCCCGCCAGTTTCGGTCCGCAGCGTCTGCCGGAGTTAGCGATCTTGATCGAGCACTGGAGCGGGGCGGCGTTGGCCGTCGAGGTCCGCCACCCGGCGTTCTTCGCCAAGGGCGAGGAAGAGCGCACGCTCAACCGCTTGCTGCTGAACCGGGGTGTGGAGCGAATCTGCCTGGATTCGCGGGCATTGTTCAGTTGCGCATCGAGCGAACCCGCGGTGCTGCATGCGCAAGCCAAGAAGCCGCGTCTGCCATTGCGCCCGACAGCCTTCAGCCAGGCGCCGCAACTGCGTTTTATCGGCCACCCGGAACTGGCGGCCAACGACGGTTTTATCGCGCCCTGGCTGGATAAAGTCGCCGCCTGGATCGAGGAAGGACGCACGCCCTATGTGTTCCTGCATACCGCCGATAACCGCCTGGCGCCGCAGTTGGCCATGCGTTTTCACCGGCAGTTGATGACGCGCCTGCCGGGTTTGCCGGCGTTACCCGAACCGATGGTCGCGCCGCGCGTCGAACAATTGGGATTGCTCTGAAGCTGTCGCGAGTCGGAGTATCTGGGTTAACAGGCCGTTGAAAAACGTAGGCGAGGCAGGCAAGACAAGGC
>CBIHQF010000477.1:0-3774 GCA_966211665.1 uncultured Pseudomonas sp.
TGGTCGACGAATTCAAGAAAGAAACCGGCATGAACCTCAAGGGCGACCCGCTGGCCATGCAGCGCCTGAAGGAAGCCGCAGAGAAGGCCAAGATCGAGCTGTCCTCCAGTCAGCAGACCGACGTCAATCTGCCGTACATCACCGCCGATGCGTCCGGTCCCAAGCACCTGAACGTGAAGATTTCCCGCGCCAAGCTGGAGTCCCTGGTCGAAGACCTGGTGCAGCGCACCATCGAGCCATGCCGTATCGCCCTGAAGGACGCCGGTATCGACATCGCTAAGATCGACGATGTGATCCTGGTCGGTGGTCAGACCCGTATGCCACTGGTGCAGAAGAAGGTTGCCGAGTTCTTCGGCAAGGAAGCGCGCAAGGATGTCAACCCGGACGAAGCGGTCGCCATGGGTGCTGCCATCCAGGGTGCGGTACTGGCCGGCGACGTCAAGGACGTGCTGCTGCTCGACGTATCGCCGCTGACCCTGGGTATCGAAACCATGGGTGGGGTGATGACTCCGCTGATCGAGAAGAACACCACGATCCCGACCAAGAAATCCCAGGTGTTCTCCACCGCTGACGATAACCAGAGCGCCGTGACCATCCACGTTCTGCAGGGCGAGCGCAAGCAAGCCGCGCAGAACAAGTCCCTGGGCAAGTTCGACCTGGCCGAGATTCCACCGGCGCCGCGTGGTGTGCCGCAGATCGAAGTGACCTTCGACATCGACGCCAACGGTATCCTGCACGTCGGCGCAAAAGACAAGGCAACCGGCAAGCAGCAGTCGATCGTGATCAAGGCCAACTCAGGTCTGTCCGAGGAAGAAATCCAGCAGATGGTTCGCGATGCCGAAGTCAACGCCGAGGAAGATCGCAAGTTCGAAGAGCTGGCGACCGCGCGCAATCAGGGCGATCAGCTGGTGCACGCCACCCGTAAGATGATCACCGAGGCGGGCGACAAGGCCACTGCCGACGAGAAAGCCGCCATTGAAAGCGCTTTGAGCGCGCTGGAAGTAGCGATCAAGGGCGACGACAAGGCGGAAATCGACGCCAAGATGAACGCCCTGTCCGAGGCCACCACGCCGCTGGCGCAGAAAATGTACGCAGAGCAGCCGCAGCCGGGCGCAGAAGCCCAGGGTGCCGAAGAGACCAAGGGCGCAGCGGACGACGTGGTCGACGCCGAGTTCGAAGAGGTCAAGGAAAACAAATAGGCAAAAATAGGCGCAAGCTTATGCCGCTCCGGTCGGTCGCGATGCGAGTCGCGGCCGACGGTTCCGTCGCGCGGGAGCTTGCTCCCGCGTTGGCGTGTCTGGAGCAGACGATTTAAGGGTGTTGAAGACTTATGGCTAAACGAGATTATTACGAGGTGCTGGGTGTCGAGCGCGGCGCCAGCGAGGCGGAGCTGAAAAAGGCTTACCGTCGCCTGGCGATGAAGCACCACCCGGATCGCAATCCCGACGATAAAGCCTCGGAAGAGAAGTTCAAGGAAGCCAACGAGGCCTACGAAGTGCTCTCCGATGCCAGCAAGCGCGCGGCCTACGATCAATACGGCCATGCCGGCGTCGATCAGAGCATGGGCGGCGGCCCCGGTGGTGCCGGTTTCGGCGGGGCGAACTTTTCCGACATCTTCGGCGACGTGTTCAGCGACTTCTTCGGTGGCGCGGGCGGGCGCGGCGGTCAGCGTGGCGGCGCGCAGCGCGGTAGCGATCTGCGTTACACCATGGAGCTGGATCTGGAAGAGGCGGTGCGCGGCACCACTGTGACCATCCGTGTGCCGACCCTGGTCAATTGCAAAACCTGCGATGGCAGCGGCGCGAAGAAGGGCACCAGTCCCGTGACCTGTACCACCTGCGGTGGTATCGGTCAGGTGCGCATGCAGCAGGGTTTCTTCTCGGTGCAGCAAACCTGCCCGCGCTGCCATGGCAGCGGCAAGATGATCACCGACCCTTGCGGCAGTTGCCATGGTCAGGGCCGGGTCGAGGAATACAAAACGCTGTCGGTCAAGGTGCCGCCAGGCGTCGACACCGGCGATCGCATCCGCCTGTCCGGCGAAGGCGAGGCGGGCGCCATGGGCGGCCCAGCCGGCGATCTGTATGTCGTGGTGAATGTGCGCGAGCACCCGATCTTCCAGCGCGACGGTAAGCATCTGTACTGCGAAGTGCCGATCAGCTTCGCCGATGCGGCCTTGGGCGGCGAGCTGGAGGTGCCGACCCTGGATGGCCGGGTCAAGCTGAAGATTCCGGAAGGCACCCAGACCGGCAAACTGTTCCGTCTGCGCGGCAAGGGCGTCGCCCCGGTGCGCGGCGGCGGCGCTGGCGATCTGATGTGTCGGGTCGCCGTGGAAACGCCGGTCAATCTTAATAAGCGTCAACGCGAACTGCTGGACGAGTTCCGCAAGTCGCTGGAAGGCGATAGCTCGCACTCGCCGAAAGCCAATGGCTGGTTCGAAGGCGTGAAGCGCTTCTTTGGCGATTTGTGAATAAACAGCCGCAAGCTGTAAGCGGCAAGCTGCAAGAAGGTTCGTGCAGCTGGCTTGCAGCTTGAGGCTTATGGTTTGGAGCTGAGTTCTATGCAACGTATCGCAGTAATGGGCGCCGCCGGGCGCATGGGCAAGACCCTGATCGAGGCGGTGCAGCGGGCGGACGGTGTTTGCTTGAGCGCGGCCATCGACCGGGCCGACAGTAGCCTGATCGGTGCCGACGCCGGCGAGCTGGCCGCGCTCGGCAAATTGGGTGTCACGCTTTCGGGCGATTTGAGCGCGGTGCTCGATCAGTTCGATGTGCTGATCGATTTCACCCATCCCTCGGTGACCCTGAAGAACCTGGAAGTCTGCCGCCAGGCCGGCAAGGCCATGGTTATCGGCACCACCGGTTTTTCGTCGCAGGAAAAACAGCTGCTGGCTGATGCCGGCAAGCAGATTCCCATCGTCTTCGCCGCCAACTTCAGTGTCGGCGTCAATCTGTGCCTGAAATTGCTCGATACCGCGGCGCGGGTGCTCGGCGACGATGTGGATATCGAAATCATCGAAGCCCATCACCGGCACAAGGTCGATGCGCCATCCGGCACCGCGCTGCGTATGGGCGAGGTGGTGGCCAATGCCTTGGGTCGGGACTTGCAGAAAGTCGCGGTCTACGGTCGCGAAGGCCAGACCGGCGCCCGCGCGCGCGAAACCATCGGTTTCGCCACTGTGCGCGCCGGCGATGTGGTCGGCGACCACACGGTGCTGTTCGCCGCCGACGGCGAGCGGGTGGAGATTACCCACAAGGCGTCGAGCCGCATGACCTTCGCCAAAGGCGCGGTGCGTTCGGCGTTGTGGCTGCAGCTGCGTCAACCGGGTCTGTACGACATGCAGGATGTTTTGGGTCTCAATTGACTGGGGCTCAACTAACGTGTTTGTAACGCGCTTGTCCGAAAAACTGTGTCCGGCCAGGAGTTGTTCGCATCTAACGGTGGACCAAAAAGGCACTTTTCTGTAAGCTTCCCGCTTTAGTGTGTCCACTAAAAGTTGCGCAGAATGAATCGGATAAAAAAGCGGGATGACGGTCGATACGTCATCCCGCTTTTTTACAATCTGCGTTTGCTTCAAAGCTTTGTTCGACGGAGGTTTTCTTGAGTAAGCCAGCCCTTAAACCTGCCATCTTGGCTCTTGCAGATGGCAGCATTTTTCGCGGCGAGTCCATCGGCGCCGATGGTCAAACTATTGGAGAGGTGGTTTTCAACACCGCCATGACCGGCTATCAGGAAATCCTCACCGATCCGTCCTATGCCCAGCAAATCGTCACCCTG
>CBIHQF010000478.1:0-3757 GCA_966211665.1 uncultured Pseudomonas sp.
CCACCAGAAAACGGCTCAAGGTCTCGCCGACGAATTTGTCCAGGGTTTCCAAATCGGTGACCAGATGGGTGGTCACGGTGCCGCCGCCGAGGCTCTCGTATTCGCCGAGGGAAATACGCTTGAGCCGCTCGATCAGGCGGATGCGGATGCGGTAGACGATGTCCTTGGACAAGCGGGCGAACTGGCGCGCCTGCAGCACGTTGAAGATCAACGCCGAGCCACGCAGCAGCAAAGTCAGCACGAGCATCAGGCCGATATAGCCCACCGACGTCTGCCAGGCGCCGGGGAGAAAGTTATCCATCACTTTGAGCGCCGCATCGCCGTCGTGCAGCAGCACTTCGTCGACCAGCAAAGGCAACAACAGCGGGATCGGCACGCTGCACAGGGTGGCCAGAACGGCCACCAGATTCGCCAGGATCAGCGCTTTCTTGTGATGCAACGCGAGCCGACGAACTTCTGCCCAGCTCAAGCGATCAGGCATGGACGCCACGCTCCAGCCAGCGCGCGAGCAGCGGTTGCAACGCCTCGAGCGGCTGGTAGCCGTTGGTCAGCAATGCCATTTGCCCATCGCGTTCGGCCAACAAGGTGGGGAAGCCGGCGATGCCCAGGTCCTGCACCCAGCTGAAGTCGGCGGCGGTGGCCGCACGCTGCTCGGCGCTGTCGAAGGCTTCTGCGAACACGATGCGCGGGATGCCGGCGCGCTCGGCCAGGTCGACCAGCACGCTGGCGCGGGTCACATCCACCCCTTCGGTGTAAAACGCCCGCTGGATCAGCTTGGCCAGCAGCCAGGCGCTCTGTGGGTCGAGATTGCGCGCGGTCACCACGGCCCGGCAGGCCGGCTCGGTGTCGTAGACCATGCCCAGGGGCAGGCCGTCGGTGAAATTGAATAACTGTCCGGTGCTGACGTTGACCGCCTGCCAATAGCCCAGGTAGCGCACCCGCGACGCGGCATCGATCGCCACGCTGTCACGGCGCAAACCGCCGAGCACCAGGTCCAGGCCGACACCCGCGGCGGCGGCCTGCTCGGCGAGGGCCTCAAGCACCGGTGCGAACCCCCAGCACCAGGAACACATCGGGTCCATCACGTAGAGCAGGCGCGCTTGCATGGTCAGCCCTCAGCCGTTTGACGCGGATTGTAACCAAGCGGATGAGGCATGTTGCGTGCCTTGGCCAATTCGATCTGCTTCTGTCGTTCGCGGGCGCCGGCGCGGGTCTTCTCCGGCAACGAGTCCCAGCAATGCGGGCAACTGACGCCCGGGGTATAGAACTCGGACTGACGATCCGCCATCGAAACCGGGGTGCGGCAGGCATGGCACTGGTCGTAATCGCCTTCGCTAAGATCGTGACGCACCGTCACCCGGTTATCGAAGACGAAGCAGTCGCCCTGCCACTTGCTCTGCTGCTGGGGTACTTCTTCGAGGTATTTGAGGATGCCGCCCTTGAGGTGGAAGACCTCCTCGAAGCCCGCGCCGAGCATATAGCTGGAGGCCTTTTCGCAGCGAATGCCGCCGGTGCAGAACATCGCCACCTTCTTGTGCTTGGCCGGGTCGAAGTGCGCCTTGATGTAATCGGGAAACTCGCGGAACGACTTGGTCCGCGGATCGACCGCGCCTTCGAAGGTGCCGATGGCAACTTCGTAATCGTTACGCGTATCGATCAACAGCACCTCGGGATCGTCGATCAGGGCATTCCAATCCTTGGGCTCAACATAGGTGCCGACCTGCCGGTTGGGGTCGACCCCCGGCACGCCCAGGGTGACGATTTCCTTCTTCAATTTGACCTTGGTGCGGTAGAACGGCTGCTCGGCGCAATAGGATTCCTTATGGTCGATATCGGCCAGACGCGGGTCCAGGGCGAACCAGGCGAGCAAGCCGTCGATGCCGGCGCGGCCGCCGGACACGGTGCCGTTGATGCCTTCTTCGGCGAGCAACAAGGTGCCTTTGATGCCGTGCTCCAGCATGGCTTGCAGCAGGGGTTCGCGCAGCGCTTGGTAATCCGTCAAGGTGACGAACTTGTACAGCGCCGCCACAACGATCTTATCGGTCATGGGGATGTCCTTCAGTAGTCGCCCACGTAAAGGGCGGACTGGGCATTGAAAAACGCGCCGACTGCGGGAGCCGGCGGGTAACGCAGTTTACGTTTCTTGTGACTAGAGGTGTAGGGGCGGATTGTCTCAGCGCCCTATCACGGGCTCATGGGAGTGCTATCAACCCAGGGCGCTGCCGCCTCTGCAGGTCGGCGAGGCCGGGGCCGAGCCGCTTTGCGCCCATTCCTCTGGCGTGTAGGTGTGCAGCGCCAGAGCGTGTATCTGGCTCATCAGCTCGCCCAGGCAGGCATAGGCCCGTTGGTGGCGCTTGACCGCGTTGAGCCCGGCGAATTGCGGGCTGACGATCACCGCCTTGTAATGGGTTTCCGTTCCGCGGCTGTGCATGTGGCTTTCGTCCAGCACCTCAAGGTGCTCGGGCTGCAGCGCGGCGAAGGCCGCCTGCAGTTGCGCGAGTTTCGACATCGATATCACTCCGGTTGCGGCTGCTTCACGCCTAGCTCGTCATTCATATCCGTCAGTAACTTGTTCACTTCGGGTACCGCTTTTTCCAGCTTGCTTTGCGTGAGCTGAGCCGATTGTGCGGTCAAGGCGGGCATTTTCAGCAGCACTTTCTGACCCAATGGCGACTCGTAGAACGCGACCAGATCCTTCAGCTCCTGCTCGTTGAAGTTGCTGGTGTAGAGCTTGACCATGTCCGGCTTGATCTTGTCCCAGCCCACCGCATTGTCCAGCGCGACATTGGCCTTGGCCTGGTAACGCTCCAGCAGGGCCTGCTTGCTTTTCGGCGCCTGACTTTCAGCGAAGCGCTGGGCGAACATCTGCTGCACTTGGGCATACACCGGCACCGCCAGTTTATCCGCGCGGGCCAGTTGCAAAAAGCGCTCGGCGTCAGCGGCATGGCTGCTGGCATCGGCCAGCACCTGAGTGCTGCAAGCCAGCAGGACAGAGGCACAAAGGCCAATAAAACGGGGGCCAATAAAACGAGGCATTCGGAACTCCTGGAGAAAGGGATGAGTCGGTTCGACCTCAAGGCCGAGCATTTTGTGCCCAACCCCTGCAGTACTCAAGCCCGCATTACCGTGCGCAACATCACATTTTTACTGACTACTGGCGCACTGCCCGCTAAAAGAACAAAATGCCAGCACTTGTTCTACGCTATATCAGTGGTCAAGCTCTTTGATCATGCCTGTCAACCCTTACATCCTGCATGCCGGCCAGCCCATGCAGCACACACGGACGTGTCAGATGACTAGTTTCCCCTATCCTCAACAGGCCCATTCGATTGCACTCTGCGATGCCCGGGGTGCGCTCAACCCGGAGGCCATCGGCTGGTCCAGCCGGCCGCAAGTGAACTGCGCGCTGCCCACCATCTGGGGCCGGCGCAAACGCTGGAATCATTGGTGCATCGTCACCCCACACTGGATGCTCGCGCTGACCCAGGCCGACCTCGACTACGTGGGTTATGGCGCCGTTTACTTTCTCGACCTGACGACCGGCGAATCGGTCGCCCATAGCCAGCAGCGCCTGTTGGCGCGCGGCTGCGAGCTGCCGGACATGCCCCAGCACAGCCATGAATTCGAGCACCCGCGCCTGCAATTCCGCATCGCCGAATACCCGGGGCGCGCGCGTATAACGGTCGCGGCACCGGCCATCGGTTGCGAAGTCATGCACGTCGCCCTGGATATCCAGCGTCCACCGCATATGGACTCG
>CBIHQF010000479.1:0-3750 GCA_966211665.1 uncultured Pseudomonas sp.
GCCCCCGCGCACCGACAGGTCGTACTGCTGGCTCCAGATCGAGCCCGGCCAGCTCTCCGAGGAGCTTTTCCATGGCCAGAATCGGCACCGCCAACTGGATCAGGTCTGCGTCTTTGCAGGCATCGGCCAGGCGTTCCTCGCAACGATCGACCACGCCCAACTCCACGGCCATGCGCCGCGATTCGGGGTCCAGATCGACACCCACCACCTCGCGACACACCCCGCGTTCGCGCAGCCCTTTGGCAAAGGAGCCACCGATCAGCCCCAGACCGACCACCACCAAGGTGCCGATCAGCGGAGCGGGAAGCGGTTTCGAATCGCTCACGCGCTCAGCACTCTGGTCAGCGCTTCGAGAAAACGTGCGTTCTCTTCGGGCAAACCGATGGAGATGCGCAAGTGGGTCGGCATGCCGTAGTTGGCCACCGGTCGAACGATCACGCCCTCGCGCAGCAGCCCCTGATAAACCGGCATCGATTCGCGCCCCAGGTCGACCGCAATAAAGTTGCCCTTGGAGGGGATCCAGTTCAGGCCCAACGCACGGAAACCGGCTTCCAACTGCAACATGCCGGCGTCGTTGATCCGGCGACTCTGGGCCAGGTACTCGGCATCGTCGAATGCGGCGCAGGCCGCGGCCAATGCCAGGCTATTGACGTTGAACGGCTGGCGCACACGGTTGAGCACGTCGGCGATCTGCGCCGAGCTGATCGCGTAACCAACACGCAACGCCGCCAGGCCGTAGGCTTTGGAAAAGGTCCGCGAGACCAACAGATTGGAATGTTTGGCCAGGTAATCGAGGCCATTCGGCAACTCGTCGCCTTCTGCGTATTCGATATAAGCCTCGTCCAACACCACCAGCACATGCTCGGGGACCCGAGCGAGGAAATCCGCGAGCTCCCGGGGACCGAACCAGGTACCGGTCGGGTTGTTCGGGTTGGCGATAAATACCACGCGGGTATCGGCGTCTATCGTAGCCAATAGGGCGTCCAGATCGTGGCCATAGTCTTTGGCCGGCACCACCTTACCCTGGGCGCCGACGGCCTGGGTGGCGATCGGGTAAACGGCAAAGGCGTGCTCGCTGAATACCGCATTCAAACCGGGTGCCAGGTAGGCACGGGCGACCAACTCGAGGATATCGTTGGAGCCATTGCCCAGGGTGACCTGATCGACCCGCACGCCACAGCGCTCGGCCAATAGGCTTTTCAAGGCGAAACCGTTGCCATCGGGGTAACGGGTCAGCTCGGCCAACTCGCTGCGAATCGCCTCCAGCGCCTTGGGGCTGGGGCCCAGCGGGTTTTCGTTGCTGGCCAGTTTGACGATGGTCGCCGGATCCAGATCCAGCTCGCGAGCCAACTCGTCCACCGGCTTACCCGGCACATAGGGCGACAGCTTCTGTACGCCTGGCTGGGCCAGGGCGAGGAAATCACAGGTCATAGCTATAAGCCTCGAGCTACAAGCCACAAGTCAGAAGCTGCGCGTCGATCCGCTTGCAGCTGGTGGCTTGCAGCTTGCCGCTGCTGTTTAAAGTACCGCCTTCGGATACGACCCCAGCACTTTCAGCGCCACGGCTTCCTGATTGAGTTTTTCCAGTACGTCTTTGATCAGCGGGTCGCGGTGGTGGCCGACGAAGTCGATGAAGAATACGTAGGTCCATTTACCGCTGCGCGATGGGCGGGTTTCGATGCGGGTCAGGTCGATGCCGTTGTTGTGGAAAGGCACCAGCAACTCGTGCAACGCGCCGGGCTTGTTGCGCATGGAGACGATGATCGAGGTCTTGTCGTCGCCGGTCGGCGGCACTTCCTGGTTACCGATGATCAAAAAGCGCGTGGAGTTGTCCGGACGATCTTCGATCTTTTCCGCGATTTTGCTCAGGCCATAGAGGCCGGCCGCCATGTCGCCGGCGATGGCCGCGCTGTTCCACTCGCTCTTGACCCGCTTGGCCGCATCGGCGTTGCTCGATACCGCCACGCGCTCGACATTCGGGTAGTGCGCGTCCAGCCACTTGCGGCATTGCGCCAGGGACTGAGCATGGGAGTATATGCGGGTGATCTTGTCGACCTTGGTGGTTTCGCCGACCAGCAAGTGATGGTGGATGCGCAGCTCGACTTCGCCACAGATCACCATATCGTGCTCGAGGAAGCTGTCGAGGGTGTGATTGACCGCGCCCTCGGTGGAGTTCTCCACCGGCACCACGCCGAAATTCACCGCCCCCGCCGCCACTTCGCGGAATACTTCGTCGATCGCCGCCATCGGCTGGCTGATCACCGCGTGGCCGAAATGCTTCATGGCCGCAGCCTGGGTGAAGGTGCCTTCCGGGCCGAGATAGGCGACGCGCAACGGGTTTTCCAGGGCCAGGCAGGAGGACATGATTTCACGGAACAGCCGCGCCATTTCCTCGTTGCCCAGCGGGCCCTGATTGCGCTCCATGATGCGTTTGAGCACTTGGGCTTCGCGTTCGGGGCGATAGAACACCGGCTTTTCGCCTTCGGCCAGCGACTTCATTTTCACCCGCGCCACTTCTTCGGCGCAGCGGGCACGGTCGCTGATCAGCTCGAGAATGCGTTCGTCGAGGTTGTCGATGCGCAGGCGTAGCGCTTGCAGTTCCTGCTCGGAGATCGCATCGGTCATCAGCCGTGCTCCTTCTCGAACTCAGCCATGTAGGCCACCAGCGCCTCGACGGCATCCAGGCCCACGGCGTTGTAGATGGAGGCGCGCATACCGCCGACCGAGCGATGGCCTTTGAGGTTGAGCAGGCCGCGGGCATCGGCGCCGGCCAGGAAGGGCTTGTCCAGACGCTCGTCGGCCAGGCGGAACGGCACGTTCATCCAGGAGCGCGCATTGACCGCGATCGGGTTGCTGTACAGCTCACTGCTGTCGATGGCGCCATACAGCAGGGTTTTCTTGGCGTGGTTGCGCTGCTCCATGGCCTCGACCCCGCCCTGCTCCTTCAGCCACTCGAAGACCAGGCCGGAGAGGTACCAAGAGAAGGTCGCCGGGGTGTTGTACATCGAGCCGTTGTCGGCGGCGATCTTGTAATTGAGCATGGTCGGACAGGCGCTACGGGCACGGCCGAGCAAATCTTCACGAACGATCACCACGACCAGACCGGACGGACCGATATTCTTCTGCGCACCGGCGTAGATCAGGCCGAATTTCGAAACATCCAGCGGCCGCGAAAGAATGTCCGAAGACATATCCGTCACCAGCGGCACGTCGCCAACCTCGGGAATCCAATCGAACTGCAGACCACCGATGGTTTCGTTGCTGGCGTAATGCAGGTAGGCGGCATTCTTCGACAGTTGCCAGTCGCTCTGCCCTGGAATCGCGAAGTAATCAAGGCCCTTGGCGCTGGCGGCGACATTGACGGTGCCGTAACGCCGCGCTTCCTCGATGCTTTTCTTCGACCAGATGCCGGTATCGATATAGTCGGCGATGCCGTCTTCGGGCAGCAGATTGAGCGGAATTTCGGCGAACTGTTGGCTGGCGCCGCCCTGCAAAAACAGCACCTTGTAGTCCGAGGGAATGCTCAGCAGATCGCGCAGATCCTGCTCGGCCTTCTCGGCGATGGCGGTGTACTCGTCGCTGCGGTGGCTCATTTCCATGACCGACAGGCCTTTGCCCTGCCAGTCGAGGAGCTCCGCCTGGGCGCGTTGCAGAACAGCTTCAGGAAGCGCGGCTGGGCCGGCGCAGAAGTTATAGGCTCGCTTGCTCACATCCACTCTCGCTAAAAATGGTGGCGGCCGATCTACGCTA
>CBIHQF010000480.1:0-3719 GCA_966211665.1 uncultured Pseudomonas sp.
AGGCCGTCGCTGAGTTCCTTGCGGGCGATATTCCAGACCGTGTTCATCGCACGCCCTCCTCTGTCTGCGCAGCTTGGGCGTGATCCATATAGTGGCGGTACAGGTCTTCCAGCGACGGTTGATGGATGTCGATGTCCTGGGCGCCGCCGTCGCCGAGCAGTTCGCGTAGCAATTCAATCTTGTGGCCGTTGATCGCCACCACTTCGATGCCGTCGGCGCCCAGGGTGCGGGCGTTATGCCCGTCGGCGTGCCAGCGTTGCAGCAGTTTTTCGCTGTGCTGCAAACCACTGGCACGGATCAGCGCGGGCAAGCCGGCATCCGCGCGCAGGCTGGCCAGGCTGCCGACCGCCTGCAAACGGCCATGGGCCAGGATCGCCGCGCGATTGATATGGGCCTCAACCCCCGGCAACACATGGGAGCAGAGAATGATGCTGGTGCCCTGTTGGCGCAGACGGTCGACCAGCTGGTAGAGATCCTGGGTGGCGATCGGGTCGAGGCCGACCGTGGGCTCGTCGAGCAATAACAGGCGCGGCGCGCCAAGCAGCGCCTGGGCCAGACCGAGACGCTGGCGCATGCCCTTGGAATAAGTTTTCACCCGCCGATCCATGGCCGCGGCCAGGCCGACCTGTTCCAGCAGCTCGTCCACCTGGCTCAGCTGCGCGCCCTTGAGGCGGGCGAAGTGGCGCAGCGTCTCGCGGCCGCTGAGCTGGGCGTAGAAGGTCACGTTCTCCGGCAGGTAGCCGAGTTGCTGGCGCACATGGGGATCGTTGGGCGTACGCCCGAGCACCTGCACCCGGCCACTGCTGGCCTGCAACAGGCCGAGAATCAGCTTCATGGTGGTGGTTTTGCCTGCGCCGTTGTGGCCGAACAGGCCCAGTACTTCACCCTCGCCCAGGGTCAGGCTCAGGTCGTGCAGCACGGTCATATTGCCGTAGTGCTGGCTGACGCCTTCGATCTCGACGGCATTCATGGCGTTGGCTCCTGGCGGTTTTGCAGCAGATCGGCGGTGGGCAATTGCATCAGCGGATGGCTGTCCTGCACGCCCGGCGATTTCATCACCGGAAAGGCGCGCTGCACCCAGCGCAGCAGTTCGATGCTCGGGCTGTTCATCAGCAGACGCACCTGCGGATACAGCCACAGCAGACGGTCGACATTGTCGTTGGGTTCGTAGGCGACATCGCCGAGGCCGTCGTCGTTGCGGTCCCAGCCGAGGTAGTCGCTCCAGTAGTTGCCACGCCCGTCCAACGACCATTCCTGGGTGCGCACTGCGACGTATTTGACCTGTTGCTGGTTGTCGACGAAGGCGTTGCCAGCGATGCGGTTGTCCTCGGAGCCGGCGGTCAGGTGAATGCCCAGGGCGCTGCGTTCGAAGTGGTTGTGCTCGATGCTGTTGAACAGCGAGTTGTAGATAAACAGCGCCTTGCCTTCGGCGCCGGAGATCATGCTGTCGCCGGTCGAGCCGCTGCGCACATCGCTGACCAGATTGTCGCGGATGGTCGAATAGGTGATGTAGTTCATCAGGATGCCGTAGTTCTCGTCCTGCTCGGAGCGATTGCCGATCACCGTCAGCTTGCGGCTCTGCATCAACGCATAGCCGGTGCGGGTGCGGCGGGTGGTGTTGCCGAGCACCTGGTTGTCGTTGGAGAACATGTAATGCACGCCGTAGCGCAGATCTTCCAGGGTATTGCCTTCGAGCAGGTTGCCGTTGGAGGTGTCGATATAGATACCATCGCGGGTATCGCGCACCTGATTGCCGACGACCTTGGCGCCGCGCACCCCGAACAGGTGGATGCCGTTGCCGCGGTCCTGCGAGCGGATGCTGGCGTCGCCCTGGATGCTATTGCCGATCAGGCTGACATCCGCCGTGCCGTCGACCCAGATGCCGAAGCCCGCCCCCTGCATGCGGTTGTTCTTGATCAGCGCGCCGCTGGCCTTGGGCTGGATAAATATGGCGGAGTTCATCGCGGTCATATCGCGGCCCCAGTCGAGCAGCGTGCAGCCTTCGACTGTTACTTCAGGCGCACTGATGAGCAGGCCGTTGCCCTGCCCCTGCCCCTGCAACACGGCGCCGGGTTCGCAAAGGATATGCATCGGCTGATCGATACTGAACGAGCCCAGATAGTCGCCGGCGGGCAGCCGCCAGCGATTGTCGCCCTCCGCCTGTAGCGGCAGAACGGTGATGGGTTGCGGCGCCGCCTGGGCAGCGCCACAGAAAATAAGCAGCGACAGCGCAGCGGCGTAAAGCGAAACGATTGCCTGAGGTCTGAGCACTGCATTTACCTTGTTTCTCGAGCCGTAAGGGCTCGCGAAATTACTGGGATCCGTAGGGCGGACATGCCGAAGGCTTGTCCGCCATCTGGATGCTAGCGGTGAACAAGGCTTCGCCATGTCCACCCTACATCTGCCTATTTCCTTTACGCCGGCTTAACCATCATGCGGCCGACCATTTCCATATGCAGGGCGTGGCAGAACCAGCTGCAGTAGTACCAGTGCAGGCCCGGCTTGTCGGCGATAAAGGTGATGGACGCGGTTTGCTGCGGGCTGATTTCCATGCTCGCGCCGTGGTTGACCATGACGAAACCGTGGGACACGTCCTCGATCTGGTCGATGTTGGTGATGGTCACGGTGACCTCATCGCCCTGGTTGACGTTGAACTCGGTCAGGCCGTAGGACGGTGCCATCGAGGTCATGTACACACGGACCTTGTTGCCGTCGCGGATGACCTTGTTGTCGGTCTCCAGGTTGATGCCGTCCTTCTTCGCCCGCTCGACCGTGGGGGCGAAGAACGGGTCGTTGCGGTCCCAGATCTTGCGGGTCTTGATCTGGTCGCGACGCGCCATGGTGCAGTCGTGCGGTTCGGCGAACGTCGGGCCGTCGTGCACCAGCTTCATTTCATCGCCGGAGATATCGATCAGCTGATCGTTCTCCGGATGCAGCGGGCCGGTCGGCAGGAAGCGGTCCTTGGAGAACTTGCTCAGGGCGATCAGCCACTTGCCGTCGGCTTCGCTGGTTTCGCACAGAGAGGCGTGGATGTGCCCTGGGTTGTAATGCACGTCGAGCTTCTGCTTGATGTAGTTGACCTTCTCGCCCTTGTAGGCGCGCACCGCCTCGGCCATGTTCCACTTGACCACCTGGCTGTCGATAAACAGCGTGGTATAGGCGTTGCCACGACCGTCGAAGGTGGTGTGCAGCGGGCCCAGGCCCAGCTCTGGTTCGGCGGCAATGGCGTCGCGCGGGTCCTTGAGCTTGTCGTCGAACAGATCGTCGAGCTTGGCGATTTCGATCATCGACACGGTCGGCGACAACTTGCCGTTGGCGATGAAGTACTTGCCGTCGGACGAGGTGTTGCAGCCGTGCGGATTCTTCGGCACCGGGATGTAACGGGTCAGCTGCGAGCCTTCGCGGCCGTCTACCACCGGCGTCTTGGAGTCGCCGAGGGTGGTGAACTTGCCGGCCTTGATCGCCGCTTCGATACGCTCGATGTTGAACACCACCACCCAGTCGCGCTCGTTGCGCATCATGCCGCCGAGGTCGTAGGCCTTTTCCGAGTTGTAGCAGGTGGCGGCGGCGTACTTACCGGTGTAGTCGGCGTCGGTGTTGTCCAGGTTGCCGTCGACTATGACCTGGAAGGCCATCTCCATGGTCTCGGCATCGATCGCGTTGAACATGGTGTAGCTGTTCTTGTCCTGCAGATCGAAAGTGCTGCCATCGTTGGGGTG
>CBIHQF010000481.1:0-3691 GCA_966211665.1 uncultured Pseudomonas sp.
GGCGGCGAAGCCGCCGGCCAGCTCGGGCTCCGCGAAGAAATCGCCCCGGACGAACGCGCCCAGATCGCACGCTTACAGCGCCAGCTCAAGGGCGTGCCGTTGCTGCAGTATGCGGGCAACGGCTTGCTGCGCAGCGACGAATTGCCTTGCCCGCTCGAGCAACTGCCGCAGGTGTTCAGCCAGTTCAGAGGGCAGGTCGAGGCGCGCCTGACGGTGTTCCAGCCGCATCCACTGCCCAGCCAGGTACCGCCCTTGCCGGATGGCGCCGAAGCCTTGTTGCAGGAGTTGCCGAACCTGTCCCAATTGGGTCTCGGCGAGCCGAGCAGCGTGCCGGCCAGCGCCTTTCCTTTCGCCGGTGGCGAGATGTCGGCGTTATCGAGGTTGCGCGATTACCTCTGGACCAGCCAGGCCGTGCGCAGCTACCAGCAGACCCGCAACGGCTTGATCGGCAGTGAATATTCCTCGAAGTTTTCGCCCTGGTTGGCCAATGGCTGCCTGTCCGTGCGGCGGATAGCGGCCGAATTACGGCGTCATGAAGCGCAGTTCGGGCGCAACGATTCGACCCAGGGCCTGTGGACGGAAATGCTCCGCCGCGATTTCTTTCGCTGGACGCTGTTGCGTCACGGCAGTGCGCTGTTCAAGGCCAACGGCCTGAAAGCCACCCAGGGCAGCCCGACGCAGGTCGATCGACGTTTCCGGGATTGGTGCCAGGGCAGCACCGGCATGCCGCTGGTGGACGCCAATATGCGCGAATTGGCCGCCACCGGCTTCATGTCCAACCGGGGACGGCAGATCGTCGCCAGTTACCTGATCCATGATTTGCAGCAAGACTGGCGTCATGGCGCCGCCTGGTTCGAGGAGCATCTGCTCGATTACGACCCGGCCAGCAACTGGGGCAATTGGGTCTCGATGGCGGGTATCAACAATGGCTCCAGACAGCCGTTCAATACCCTGCGCCAGGCCCGTGAATGCGATCCCGACGCGGCCTACGTCAGCCTTTGGTTGCCGGAGTTGCAAGGTATCGCCAGGCACTTACGGCATACGCCTTTCCTTCTGGGGGCGCAGTTGCAAGGTATCGGCTATCCGCAACTCGAACGCATTCCGGAAAGCTGGAAGCCCTACCTGCCGCACGCGGCCTGAGGCATCGACAGCCTGTCAGCCACATTCGATGCGGTTACGCCCGGCATGCTTAGCCCGATACAGCGCCTTGTCGGCCCGTTCGAACACCTGATCGCCGAATTCGCCGTTGGCGAAAGCGCTGATTCCCGCCGACAAGGTGATGGTCACCGGCTCGCCCTTGAAGTGGAACGGGCAGGCTTCGATGCCGCCGCGCAGGGTTTCCAGCAATTGCATGCCGCCTTCCAGGGGCGTGGCGGGAATCAATAGGACGAACTCTTCGCCGCCGAAGCGGGCGATGAAGTCGGTCTTGCGCAGGCGCTTGCGCAGCTCATGGGAGATGATTTTCAACACCTTGTCGCCGGCCAGGTGGCCGTAGTTGTCGTTGATCCGTTTGAAATGGTCGATGTCCACCACCGCCAACAACAGCTCCCCGCCGTAGCGCTGCCAGCGCGCCAGTTCGAGCTCCAGGCGCTCGTTCCAGCCGGCGCGGTTGGCTAGCCCGGTGAGCGGGTCGAGCAGCGACTTCTGCCGTTGTTCTTCCAGGTGATCGCGAAAGCCCTTGGCTTCCTGCTCCATGCTTTCTATCCGCTCGACCAGGGCTTGCAGACGATCGGCCGCCAGGTGGTCGCGCTCGTCGCGCTGGCGCTGGTAATGCGTCATGGTGTCGAGCAAGCCGCTCAGGCGGTTTTCCACCAGGTTCTTCAGGCTGTCCAGATCGGTGGCCTGCTGCACGCTGCTGCTCAGGCCGTCGACCTGTTGGCGCAGGTCGTGGTCCAGGTCGCGGGCCGCATTGACCGAGTCGACATAGCCTTCGTGGGCATCTTTGAGGTTGTCCTGGAAGCTCGACAGGCGCTCGTTGAGCTGCTTGAGATAGCCTTCGAACTCGCGCTGGCCGACATCGGCGATCGCCAGCAGCAAGACCGCCAGATCGTCCAGTACCGGCACCAGCTCGTACAGATTCAGACCGCCTTCGATGCGCTCGCGCAACTGCTCGGCCTGGCCCTGGTGACGCTCGGGTACCGGCAGTTCGCCGAGCAGGCCGAGCAGGCTGCTTTCGACATGGCTGGCGATGGCGCTGTAACCGGGCTCCGGGGCGGGGGGCAGGGCATAGTCGGGGTCGGCGACCGGGCTGTCCGGCGCCGCAGCGCTGGGCGTGACCGGTGTCTCGGCGGCCGGCGCGGACTGCGGCGCCATGGGGGCGGCGGGCTGTTGCGTGCTGTCCGTGGTCGGCGTGTCCATCACTGGTGCGGCCGGAGGGGCTGGCTCGACTGTGGCGGCTGGCTGTGGGGCTGCTGCTTCCGGGCTGCGCTTCGCAGGCTTTTCGGCGGATTCGGCTGGCGTTGCGTTGGCCGGAATGTCGCGCCCGGCGAAGAGGCGTTGCAGCAACCCCGGCCGCTCGCGATGGGCCGCATCCAGGCTGGCCATGGCTTGTTGCTGCAACTGACTCAGTTCGGCGAGCAGCGTGGGCAGTTCGCTCAATTGGCCGGCGCGCCCGGCAAGCTGTTTGGCATAGCTTTTCAGTGGCTTGCGTACTTCGTTGGGCAGTTCCAGCTTGAGCAGCTCGGCCGCCAGGGAGGCCAGTGCGGCCGATGCCTGCTCGACGCGGCGCTGGCGCTGCACTTCGGAGTCGAGAACGGACTTCTCCAGCCTTGGGATCAGCGAGGCGAGGCCGGCGTCTATATCGTCGTGGCGCAGCACCTCGCGCAAATCCTGCATGCATCTATCGACCGCCTTGTCCGCACCTTCGGCGGCCAGGCTGCTGCGCACCAGGCCGCGGCGCAACAGGTCGAGGCGGGCGTCCCAACGCTGCTCGAGTTTCTCCTGCTGCTCCAAACTGGCGAGGTATTTGTCTTTCCAGCGTTGTTCGGCGTCGTTCATCTAGCGTTTCCGCACGGGTGACGCATTGAGCATAGGTGGCAATGGGCTGCCCTGGGCATGGGGCAAGCGGATTTCCATCGCCACCGGCAGATGATCGGATATCGGATGGGCCAGCACCTCGACCTTTTCCAGCTCCAGGCCGGGGCTCAGCAAAATATGATCGAGGCAGCGCAGCGGGCGCCAGCTGGGAAAGGTCGCTTCGATCTGCGGCGCCAGCAAACCCAGGTCGCGCAGGGGCGAATTCACCAGCAGATCGCTGGCGTGGGTGTTCATGTCGCCCATCAGAATCTGGTGCCGATAGCCGCCGATCAGTTCATGGATATAGGCCAACTGGCGGGTACGGGTACGGGCGCCGAGGGACAGGTGCATCATCACCACGACGATCGCCTCCGCGCCTTCGCCGAGGCGCAGCAGGATGGCGCCACGCCCGGGCGGGCCGGGCAGAGGATGGTCTTCCAGCAGGGTCGGGCGAAAACGGCTGAGCACGCCGTTGCTGTGCTGGGCCAGGCGGCCGAGGTTGCGGTTGAGCTGCTGGTACCAGAACGGAAAATCGGCGAGGTGCGCGAGGTGCTCGACCTGGTTGACGTAGCCGGAGCGCATGCTGCCGCCGTCGACTTCCTGCAGGGCCACCAGGTCGTAGTCGCCGAGCATGCTGCCGATGCGTTGCAGGTTATTGGCGCGCCCCGCATGGGGC
>CBIHQF010000482.1:0-3686 GCA_966211665.1 uncultured Pseudomonas sp.
CCCACTGAGCTGCGCTACCAGATCCCGGAGCAAGGATTCTTTGGTGTGATCGACAATGAAAGCGTGCCGTTCTGCCGCACCTGCTCGCGTTTGCGTCTGTCGTCGACCGGTTGGCTGCATGGCTGCCTGTCGTCGAGCAACCGCCATTACATCGGCGACTTGCTCGATAAACCGCGCCATCAGGCCTTGCCTGCTCTGCAGCGCCTGTTGGTCAAGGCGCTTGGCGACAAGCAGGAAATCGCTTTCTCCGGCGGAGTGACCGTAATGAAGATTATTGGCGGCTGACGGCTGTCTGGAACCCAAGCTTATGCATGATTTCCCCATCGCCTATATCGAACCGGTCTTCCGCCCGCCGAGTGAGGCCTATTCGCTGATTCTGCCGGTGACCAACGGCTGTTCCTGGAACCACTGCACGTTCTGCGAGATGTATACCCAGGAGCAAAAGAAATTCCGCGCCCGTGACGAAACTCAGGTGCTCGAGGAAATTCGCCGCGCCGGCGAGCGAATGATCGTGCAGCGAGTGTTTCTCGCCGATGGCGACGCTTTAGTATTGCCGACTCGGCGTCTGCTGACCGTTCTCGGCGCGATCCGCGAGTTCATGCCGGAGGTCGAGCGGGTTTCCAGCTATTGCCTGCCGCGCAACCTGCGCAAGAAATCCGTCGATGAACTCAAGGAGCTGTCCGACGCCGGGCTGCGCATGGCCTATGTCGGTTGCGAGTCCGGCGACGACGAGGTACTGGCGCGGGTCAATAAAGGCGAGACCTTCGAGTCCAGCCTGAGCGCCCTGGACAAACTCGGCCAGGCCGGTATCAGCCGTTCGGTGATGATTCTCAATGGTTTGGGTGGCGCGGCGTTGAGCGCTCAGCATGCGGATAATTCGGCGCGTTTGATGAACGAAGCGCAACCGGAGTTTCTTTCCACCCTGGTGGTCAGCTTTCCCCAGGGCGAGGCGCGTTTTCGTCAGGGCTTCAGCGACTACCAGGCATTGAGTCAGCAGCAGTTGTTTATCGAAATCGAGCGTCTGTTGCAGGGGCTCGAGCTGCGCGACACAGTGTTTCGCAGTGATCATGCCTCCAATTACCTGGTGCTCAAAGGCAACCTGGGTGCGGACAAGGCTCGCTTGCTGGCCCAGGTGCGTGAGGCCATCGAGCGGCCGCAAGGTGCTGGCTTGCGTCAGGAGTGGCAGCGCGGGCTGTAATGGCTTGAAATCTGCATCGAGGCCCTATCCGCCGGTTTTTCGTCGCCGGCAGCGGGAGAAGAATGATGCGTAGTCTGTTGCTTGTGTTAACGATTCTGGCCTTGAGCGGCTGTATGAAAGTCAGCGACCTGGCCGATGGTGCGGCTTATCAGCTGCGCGATGTCGGCATTCTCGATCATAGCCAGACCTCGCGCGCCAATACCTGGCGGTTGCAGGCGGATTCTTTCATCTATATCGCCCAGGGGCATTTCGTGCCACCGGGCGATGCCTACCCGCGGCCCAATGTGGTGGCGGAGGAGGCGTTCAACGGTTTTGTCGAATACTTCCCCATGGTACGGCGGGCGCGGGCGCCGTTAGGCCTGGAGGAGGCAATGGGCGAAGCGCGGGCGGCAGGTGCGCATTATCTGCTGTATAGCCGTTTCGCCGCGGCCGATAACCGCATCGGCACGGTCGAAGAGTGGGAGGATCAGGAAGCCGTGGATCGGCTCGGAACCGACCGCAGTGTGATTCAACTAATGTTGATCGAGACCAATACCCGTTATCTGGTCGATACCGCGCGTATCCGCAGTCGCGGCGGTTTTCTGACCTTCTATGATGCGAAGCCCGAAGATTTGCTCGGCCCGCCGCTACAGGACTACGCTCGCAAGCTGCTGGGGTTGGGCCGCTGAGGATATGTTATGAGTGATTCCGGTAAAGCCAGCGACCTGCTGGCGCAGATTCCCAAAAGCGATAAACCGGGCCTGCCGCCCGTGCACTTATGGCACCCGGAATTTTGCGGGCATATCGACATGCGGATCGCCCGCGACGGCACCTGGTTCTATATGGGTACGCCTATCGGACGCAAGCCGATGGTCAAGTTGTTTTCCACGATTCTCCGCCGTGATGGCGACGATTACGTGCTGGTGACACCAGTGGAAATGGTCGGCATCAAGGTCGACGACGCGCCTTTCGTGGCCGTCGACGTACAGGTGGAAGGCGAGGGCGAGACGCAGGTGCTGCGTTTCACTACCAATGTCGAGGATGAGGTCGTGGCCGGCGCCGAGCACCCGTTACGGGTGGTGCTCGACGAACAAACCCAGGAGCCGGCGCCCTATGTGCATGTGCGCAGCAACCTGGAGGCGCTGATCCACCGCAACGTGTTCTATCAGTTGGTGGAATTGGCCGTACCTTGGTATATCGAGGGCCGGACCTGGTTGGGGGTCTGGAGTGCCGGGGAGTTTTTCCCGATTGGGCCGCTGCCGGAATAGCGGTATGTAGCCCCTCTGCTTGCAAACCCCTTATGGTTAAAAGCAAGAAGGCTCCCGAAGGAGCCTTTGTATCGCATCTTACATATTGGGGTAGTTAGGTCCGCCAGCGCCTTCCGGCGCCACCCAGTTGATGTTCTGGGCCGGGTCCTTGATGTCGCAGGTCTTGCAGTGCACGCAGTTCTGCGCGTTGATCTGGAACTTCTTCTCGCCGTCTTCCTGGGTGACGACCTCATACACGCCGGCCGGGCAGTAGCGCTGCGCCGGTTCGTCGTACAGTGGCAGGTTCTTGGTCAGCGGGATGCTCGGGTCGGCGAGCTTCAGGTGGCAGGGTTGTTCCTCTTCATGGTTGGTGTTGGAGAGGAATACCGAGCTGAGCTTGTCGAAGCTGAGTTTGCCGTCCGGTTTCGGATAGTCGATCTTCGGCGCCTCGGCAGCCGTCTTCAGGCAGGCATAGTCGGGCTTGGTGTCGTGCAGGGTGAAGGGGATCTTGCCGGCGAACCAGTTCTGGTCGATATAGTTCAGGGCGCCGCCGAACAGCGGGCCGAACTTGTGCAGTGCCGGGCCGAAGTTACGGCTGCGGAACAGTTCGTCATACAACCAGCTGGTTTTGAACGCATCGACATAGCCGGTCAACTGATCGCCGCCTTCACGGCCGGCAAACAGCGCATCGGCCACGGCGTCGGCAGCCAGCATACCGGACTTCATCGCCGTGTGGCTGCCCTTGATCTTGGCGAAGTTCAGGGTGCCGAGATCGCAACCGATCAGCGCGCCGCCGTCGAATACCATCTTCGGCAGCGAGTTGAGGCCGCCTTTGCAGATGGCGCGGGCGCCGTAAGCCACACGCTTGCCGCCTTCCAGGTACTGGGCGACGACCGGGTGGTGCTTATAGCGCTGGAACTCGTCGAACGGCGACAGGTGCGGGTTGCTATAGGCCAGATCGACGATCAGGCCAACGACCACCTGGTTGTTTTCCAGGTGATAGAGGAAGGAGCCGCCGGTGTTCTGGTTGCCGACCACGTCCAGAGGCCAGCCGGCTGTATGCACGACCAGACCTTGTTGGTGCTTGCTCGGGTCGATATCCCAGATTTCCTTGATGCCGATACCGTAGTGCTGGGCATCGGCTTCGGAGTCGAGGTTGAATTTCTTGATCAGCTGCTTGCCGATATGGCCGCGGCAACCTTCGGCGAACAGGGTGTACTTGGCGCGCAGGTCTTCGCGTTGGGTGGCAATGCCGGTCGGGC
>CBIHQF010000483.1:0-3685 GCA_966211665.1 uncultured Pseudomonas sp.
CAACAAACCCCGCACGGGGCGGGGGTTCGGGGGTGGTTGGCGGGGCCGGCGGCGAGTGCTCGCGGGCCAGCTCGCCCAGGTAGGCCAGCTGGCAATGCCGCAGCTCGCCCAGGCGGTCGCGCCAGAACAGCGCATCAATCAGCCGTTCAGCGGCCCGCCAGCGGCGCTTAGCGGGTGTGCGCAGCTGCGCACTGCGGTAGGCCCTGCTCGACAGGGTTTCGTCCACATAACCCCACAGCAGCGCGTTGGCGAGCTGGTCCAGGGCGATCAGCAGCGACAGCCAGTAAGGGCGGCGGCCGTAGCGGGCGTGGTAGGCCTCGACATCCAGCTTGTTCATGGCGCCACCCAAAGCCGGGCCTGTTCGGCGCCGGCGAGTTTCAACGCCTCGGCCAGCTCGGCGGCCGTGACAGTCACGGCCTCGTTGTTGGCCAGCACCCAGGTCACGGTCGCGCCCTCGCCTTCGGCCTGCAACCCGAGAATGCCTCGGGCCATGCGCGCTTGACTCATTTCGTCGCCGTCGAATACCCGGCCGCTGGCGGTAGTGACCTTGATGCTGCGCACCGCCTCAGCACGCTGCGCCTTCCAGGCCTCGCGCTCGGCCGCAGCGGCCTGCCTGGCCTTGTCTTCGGCGGTGATCATTTGCGAAAAGTCGATCATTCGGGCATGTCCTCAGCGAGGTCGGGCATTGGTTCCTGCGCGGGCGGCGGGTCGAACGGCAGGTCAATCGGGCCGTCTACCGTGACGGTCACGGGCTCGGGGAACGCCACCGCCTGCGAGGGGTTCTGGCCGTGCGGAAGGCGTAGGGTCAGGTGCAGCTCGCCATCGATGCGCGACACAGGGCCGACGATCCAATCCGAGGCAATGGCCTCGGCGGGCAGCGTGGCGCCTTCGGGGAGCGGCGAGAGATCGAACTCGACACCGTTGAGGGTCAGCACGTCACCAGCCAGGGAGGCGGTTAGGGTTTCGTCCATGCGGACGGGGGAAAGCGTAATGTGCATTGTCATCTCCGGTTAGGCGTACCAGCGGCCTATTGCGAACTGCGTCTGCGCGCTATTTGCCTGCGCTACGCTGCCCGTGTTTTTCACGCCAAACGACGCGCCCGTGGCCGACAATGTGTGTAACCACGAATCCCAGCCGGTCGTAGATACCGACGCTCCCGGCTCGCTTATATGGTTGTGAGCAGCAAAAAGACCATCGGTGGTAGCGAACGGCGCCGGGAAGGTCCAGCCGCGCTCAAGCGTTAAGCCGGCGGACCAGCCGCCGATAGTGAAGATGGTGCGCTCGCATATCTGCGTGCCGTCCGCAAACCGCACATACGCTCCATTGGCATTGCTGTTGCGCTCGATGATGGCGCCAGTGGGTACGCCGCCGACTTGGGAGACGGTGCCGAGGATGTTGGCTTGGGTGTATACCATTGCCCAGGGCGTCCACGTCGAATCTGATCGGCGAGTGCGCGTGTAAAGAAGCTGGGCGCCTCCGGCGCTGCGCAATGTGTCGAAGAACTGGACGGCCTGTCCTGAACTCCATCGCTCTATGTGCTGCAACAACCCCAAGCTAGACGGCACCGTTCCGCCGAGCGACCCACCCACAAAGTAAAACCCGGTGATGGTAAGGGTGTCCACGTTGCCGCCAGGGACCGCCGTTATGCCTCCAGCACCAAGCCCAAACGCCCCCACCGCCATCAGCGCCCCGGCAGTGGTATCGGTGGCCGAGGCCTGCGCCGCTTTCGTAGCGGCCGACCCAAGCCCGAACATATCCCGCGCCGCTTGCTTCTGCGCGGCGGTGCCTGGCAGCGCGGCGATGTACAGCTCGGCGAAGTTCGCCATGATCTTCACGAACGCCGTGCGCGCATCGTCGCCGCCTGCACCAGTGCCGGCCGCGCCAAGGTTGATGGTTTGTTGTGCCATGGGATTCCCTACGGTTGAAAGGCTTGCTCGAAGGTGACGGCCAGCGTGTAAACCCGGCCCAGCCCAGTCAGGGTGAATTCGCTGCGGCGGTACAGCCCAAGCTCGCCGAGGGGCGGCGTCCAGGCGAAGGCTTTGGCCTTACCGTGGCGCCGCAGGAAGTCGCGAATCGGTAGCACGTACTCGCGCGCGCCAGTGAACGACAGTGCCCAGGACTGGACCTCGCTGTTGATGCCGTCGCCCACCAGCTGCGCATACCCGTCGCCGAGCTGCGCCTTTCGGGTGCGGTCGTCGAACGTGCCCACGCCGCCAACGCGGGCCGACCATGTGAAGTGCTCAAGCGCCACGGTTAGCCCCTCCCATTCATCTGCCGGTAAATTGTCCCGCCGGGCCGCAGGCTGGCCGCTTCTAGCTTCCGGTATTGGGTTTCGACGTAGCGCCCAAGCTCGGCGCCGAACTGCTCAAGGCCTGGCGGGGTTTCCACTTGGGCTCCGCCGTCGTTGTACAGATGGATAACCACCTGAACCGGAGCGACGCCGCCCCCGCCGCCATCGTTGGCGGCCGACTGCTTGGCCAAGTACGCCTTTAAATCGCCATTGGTGCGCTTGTCGACTACCCGTTCCCCTTGGTCGAGCAGCCAGGTGCCCTCGCGCGGGATATCGTCGATGCCGTCGTGGGCCATGCCGGCCAGGGTGGTGGCGGTGATCATGCCGACCGACGCATATCCCAGACCTCTGATCAGCGAGGAGGCCGGGATTCCCATGATCGGGCCAAGCTCCAAAGCCTTCGCTGCTGCTACTTCGGTGCTAACCACGGCCTGGGCAATCGCGGCCGCCTTGCTGGCCAGAAATAGCACCTTGTAAGCAGCCGACCCCTCGCCCGCCATTTGCTTCATCATGTCGGCCGCGTTACCCGTCACGTCGGCGAACATGCCCAGCGTGGCCGAGCGGTAGGCATCGCCCAGGCTGGCCAGCTTTGTGTTGTTCGTCTCGGTGATTTCCGCAACACGCGCGGCGTGCTGCTCCTCGTTGATCAGCTTTTCATCGAGAAACGCTTTCTGCCGGGCCAGTTCCTCGCCCCGCCACTTCTCAAGTTCCTGGCCGGCCTCAGCCACCTTGATCAGTTCGCCGGCCGCGCCGCCCACGCTTGCATCGAGCCCGCCGAAGGTCGGCGCCTTGGTTACGCTCGCCTTGCTGAATTTGTCCGTTGCCTCGCGGTATTGCTCAGGGGTAACGCCGCCAGCGGCGCGGGCTTCGTTGAGCAAGCGCACCCGCTCGCGCATCTGCGAAACGAGCCGTTGCTCAGCAGACTGCGCGCCCTCGATCAACGCTTTGTAAGCCTGCTGGGCGTCGAGCGCGTCTTTAGCTGCCGCGGCGCGCTCAAGCTCGGTTTTCTGCGCGGCGGACAGGCCTTTCAGCTCGCCCAACGTGGTGTCGTAACGAACCTTGGCCAGCTCCGTAGTTTTGCCGTACGTGGCGACTTGCTGCTGCAATGTAGACAGCGTGCGCGTGTGTGCGTCCTGCAGCTGCTGAGCCTGGCGCTTCGACTCTTCGGTGCGTTGTTTCGCTATTCGAGCCGCTTCCTCGGCGGCCTTGTTGGCCTTGTCCTGCGCATCAGCCGCGGCAGCAGCAGCGCGAGCGCGGTCAGCTAGCGCGCGACCTTCCGGCGTGGCTTCCAGGCCATCAGTAGCAATGTTGCGATTCACCTCGCCAAGGGCGGTGGCGTCTTTCAATTTGGCGGCGCGCTCGGTCAGCGCGTCGATTTTCTTCTCCCAGGCGCCG
>CBIHQF010000484.1:0-3649 GCA_966211665.1 uncultured Pseudomonas sp.
CGGCAGTCTTGAAGGGCGGGTTAGCCGCCAACCTGCGCAGCCCAACGATATAGACCATCCAGCCCCGTAGGATGGGTTAGCCGCAACGCGGTTCAGGCAAAGCATCCATTTCTGCGCGGCGTAACCCATCATGGGAAATCGCGGACATCGCTCCGAGTTACACGGAGGCCTGAACCCCGATCCAACCAGCGGCCATGCCTGTAAGACGGCCAGAGCCATACCGTACGAGCGCGCATAAAAAAACCGGCATCCCAGGGAATGCCGGTTTTTATCGTGCGTAGCCTAGTGCTTACAGCGGTTTGCCGCGATTGCCGTGCTGGCTGACGAACGCCTGCACGCCCTTCAGGTCATTGGCCAGCACCGTGCAGCGCTCTTCGCGCTCGAACAGGTCGGCCAGATGCGGCGGCAGCGTCAGCGCCTGGGCGATACCGGCCTTTTCCACCGCTTCGGGGAATTTAACCGGGTGTGCGGTCCCCAGAATCACCATGGGCGTAGCCAGACTGCGGCGGCACTCACGGGCGGCGCGCACGCCGATGGCGGTATGCGGATCGAGCAGTTCGCCGCTCTGCGCGAACACCTCGGCAATGGTTTCGCAGGTCTGCGCATCGTCCACCGCCAGGGAGTCGAACAGCTTGCGCGCCTCCGTCCAGCGGTCGTCCTCGACGCTGAAGCCGCCGCTTTGCTTGAACTCGGCCATCAGCCCGGCGATGGCCGCGCCGTTACGCCCGTGCAGATCGAACAGCAAGCGCTCGAAGTTCGACGAAACCATGATGTCCATGGACGGCGACAAGGTCGGGTGTAGCGCATCCTTGGCATAGCGGTTACCGCTCATAAAGCGGTGGAGGATATCGTTGCGGTTGGTCGCGACTATCAGCTGGCTGATCGGCAGCCCCATATTGCGCGCCAGATAGCCGGCAAAGATATCGCCGAAATTACCGGTCGGCACCGAGAACGCCACGGAACGCGCCGGACCGCCCAACTGCAGGGCCGCATGGAAGTAGTAAACGATCTGGGCCATGATCCGCGCCCAGTTGATCGAGTTGACCGCCACCAGACGCGTGCCTTTGAGGAAGCCCTGGTCGGCGAAGCTCGCCTTGACCATCTCCTGGCAGTCATCGAAGTTGCCTTCGATGGCGATGTTATGGATGTTGTCACCGAACAGCGTGGTCATTTGCCGACGCTGCACCTCGGACACCCGGTTGTGCGGGTGCATGATGAAGATGTCGACGTTTTCGCAGGCCTTGCAACCTTCGATCGCCGCCGAGCCGGTGTCGCCGGAAGTGGCGCCCATGATCACCACGCGCTCGCCGCGCTTTTTCAGCACATGGTCGAGCAGACGGCCGAGCAATTGCAGGGCGAAGTCCTTGAACGCCAGGGTCGGGCCGTGGAACAGCTCGAGCACCCACTCGTTACCGTTCAACTGGCGCAACGGGGCGATGGCGCTATGGGTGAATACGCCATATGTGTCTTCGAGAATCTTCTTGAAATCGGCATCGGCAATGCTGCCGGCGACGAATGGGCGCATCACCCGGAAAGCCAGCTCGTGGTATGGCAGGCCGGCCCAGGAGGCGATCTCTTCCTGGGTGAAACGCGGCAGGTTCTCCGGCACGTAAAGGCCGCCGTCGCTGGCCAGACCAGCCAGCAATACGTCTTCGAAATTCAGGGCCGGTGCCTGGCCGCGGGTACTGATATAGCGCATATGTGCAAACCTTCGGTTTGAGCTGCAAACTGCAAGCCGCAAGCTACAAGAAAAAGCCAGGCGGCCTATGTCTGGTAGCTGGCGGCCTGTTTTCATGCCGCTGGATTAACGGTTCAAATCTGAGCGGCGAGCGAAGACCGATACAGGCCGACCTCCGCTTGCAGCTTGGGGCTTGAAGCTTGCAGCTTCAAGCCAACTGTTCCACGCGGATCCGCATGACCTTGCCGACGACATCGTCGAGCGCTTCGAGGGCGGTGAGCGCCTCGTCGATACGCGCCTCGACCACCCGATGGGTGACCAGGATCATTGGCACCAGGCCGTCATGCTCTTCGACTTCCTTTTGCATGATCGATTCGATATTGATCCCACGCTGCGAGAGGATGCTCGCCACCTGGGCCAACACGCCCGGATGATCCTTGGCCTGGATACGCAGGTAATAGGCGCTTTCGCAGGCGGCGATCGGCAGAATCGGGTGATCGGACAGTGAATCGGGCTGGAACGCCAGATGCGGCACGCGGTTGGTCGGGTCGGCGGTCAGCGCCCGCACCACATCGACCAGATCGGCGACCACCGAAGACGCGGTCGGCTCCATGCCGGCGCCGGCACCGTAGAACAAGGTCGAACCCGCCGCATCGCCGTTGACCATCACCGCATTCATCACGCCGTTGACGTTGGCGATCAGGCGGTCGGCCGGGATCAGCGTCGGATGCACGCGCAGCTCGATACCCGCGTCGGTACGACGCGCCACACCCAGGTGCTTGATCCGGTAGCCCAGGGCCTCGGCGTAACTCACGTCGGCCGTGGTCAGCTGGGTGATGCCCTCGGTGTAGGCCTTGTCGAACTGCAACGGGATACCGAATGCGATGGAGGCGAGAATGGTCAGCTTGTGCGCCGCATCAATTCCTTCGACGTCGAACGTCGGATCGGCTTCGGCATAACCCAGGGCCTGGGCCTCTTTGAGCACGTCTTCGAAGGCCCGGCCTTTCTCGCGCATTTCGCTGAGAATGAAATTGCCGGTGCCGTTGATGATCCCGGCCAGCCAGTTGATACGGTTGGCGGCCAAGCCCTCGCGGATCGCCTTGATCACCGGAATGCCGCCGGCCACCGCCGCTTCAAACGCGACTATCACGCCTTTCTCGCGGGCGCGGGCGAAAATTTCGTTGCCGTGCACGGCGATCAGCGCCTTGTTCGCGGTGACCACGTGCTTGCCGTTGTCGATCGCCTGGAGCACCAGATCGCGGGCGATGCCGTAGCCGCCGATCAATTCGACGACGATTTCGATTTCCGGGTTATCGACCAGCTCGAAGGGATCGTGGGTAATAGCGGTACCGGTAATGTCGCACTGCGGGTTCTGCGAACGCAGTGCAATCTGCACCACCTCGATGCCACGCCCGGCACGACGCGCGATTTCCTCGGCGTTGCGCTTGAGCACGTTGAAAGTACCGCCACCGACAGTACCCAGCCCACAGATGCCTACTTTGACCGGTTTCACACTGAACTCCCCATCTGCACCGCATAAAACGGCCGGAGCAAGCTCCGGCCGTGGAAAAAGAGCCGCACCATACGAAGCGGCTGTTTATTAGTCAATCCAGCCTATTGGGCTTCCAGGGCGATTTTCGCCAGTTGCGGCGCCGGTTGGTAGCCCGGGATGATCTTGCCGTTGGCCAAGACGATGGCCGGCGTACCGCTGACTCCGATCATCTGGCCCAGGGCGTATTGTTTCGCCACCGGATTGGCGCACTCGGCGGCCTCGACGGCCTGCCGGGTTTTCGCGCGGTTCATCGCCTCCTGGGGATTCTTGGCGCACCAGACATTGGCCAGCTCTTTAGCCGCCGCACTCTCCAAACCTTGACGCGGGAACGCCATGTAACGCACTTCCACGCCTAAACGGTTGAGTTCCGGCACTTCGCTGTGCAGCTTCTGGCAGTAGCCGCAGTCGGTATCGGTAAA
>CBIHQF010000485.1:0-3640 GCA_966211665.1 uncultured Pseudomonas sp.
CTTGAGAAGTACCTGCCTGATCCGAGTGTCAGTGGTGTCATTACGAGCACCGCAGGCAACCTCGTCTATGTGCTGGGCAAAGTGGCGAAGCCCGGCCCGGTAGCAATGGCGGCTCCTACTTCAGTGTTGCAGGCATTGAGCATGTCGGGTGGGCTCGACAAATTTGCCGACAAGGACGGCCTTAAAGTGGTCCGGGGCAAGGGGCAAGCCCAGCAGATACTGCCCGTTCGTTACAAGGATTTGATCTCCGGGCGGGATATGGCCACCAATTTCCAACTGCAGGCCGGCGATACTCTGGTTGTGCCTTAACCTTGCGCGATGTGTCGGGGATTATCGTGATTGCGCTACGAGCGGCCCGCGTCGCGACGGTAGCCTTGGTCTTGTTGCTGCCCGGCGTTACTCATGCGGCCAGTTGGCAAGCAGCAGTGGCGTTGCCTATGACCGTCGAGCACGACACTAATCCACGGCTCGATGCTGATGCCGACGAAGGCATCACCCGCACCACTCTGGTGCCCGATTACAACCTCACAGGCACTTTCGGGCGAGACGAGTTGCAGCTTGGTATCGGCATGCACCTGGAGCGCTCATCCAACCAATCGATCAGCCTAAATCGCGAGGATCCCAAGTTGCGGCTGGGCTGGCAGCGCGAGAGCGAGACGGGTGGTTTTGGCCTCGTCGCGAAATACGATGAGAGCTCTACGCTCTTCAGTGCACTTGAAGAAACCGGGGTGGTCGCTAGCGACGGCACGCGCAAGGAGCATGCATTGTCCGGCAATTGGCGTGAAGCCATCAGCGAGCGCAGCACCCTGGCTAGCGATGTTCGATACAGCAGCATCGCTTACGATAACGAAGAATTGACCAGCTATGACGAGCTTTCGGCCAGTTTCAGTTGGACCTATGCGGCTAGCGAGCGGGTCGAGCCGTTCAGCCGTTTTGCGGTAAGTCGCTATATGCCGGAGAAGGACGCCGAGGCGGCTTCCTCAACCAGTTACAGTCCCACCGCGGGCGTTCGGCTGGCGTTATCCGAGCAGCTTGAAGCGACTTTGCGCGGGGGAGTCAATCGGATTTCCGGCGGGCAAAGCAGCGCCAGTTGGCAAGGCGGTTTTGAGCTGCGCTATACCGGGGAGCGTTTTGCTGCCAGCCTCGATGCCGGTCGCAGTACGGTCGCCAGTGGCGAGGGTGGTTTTGCCGATGTCAATCAACTGCGCAGTACCTGGCGTTATGCCGTCAACGAGAAGACCAGTGCCGGCGTTGATGGCTCCTGGCAAGACAATAAAGGGCAAACACCCAATACCATGCGACAATTCGCGATTTGGGCAAGCAGGGAGCTCTCGCCTTTTTGGGTGACGCGCCTTTCGATTGCATACAAACAACGTCAGCAAGACGGCCGGCCAGATGCCAGCGCCAATATCCTTGGGGTGACGCTGATCTACAGTCACCCCGATTTCTGAATTCCAGTTGTGCGATCGCTATGAACTCCGAATACGAACTCACCCTCAACGACTACATCGCCATACTCAAGCGTAGGGCCCTGCTGCTGTGTCTGAGTTTTGCGCTTATCCTCGGTGTGAGCTTGCTGGTGGCGGTGGCGATCCCGCCGGTTTACCAGTCAACCGGCACCATTCTGGTCGAGTCGCAGCAGATCTCGGCGGATTTGGTCGCTGCGAGCAATAGTACTTATGCGGACGAGCGCATTGAGATCATCCGCCAGCGGGTGATGACTCGCGAGCACCTGATCCGGATCATCGACAAATATCGGCTCTTTGCTGACGAAGGCAAATTGCTGGCGGTGTCGGAAAAGATCGATGAAATGCGCCGTGCAATCAAGGTGTCCCTGGTCAATGCCGAGGTCAAGGGGCGCGGGCTGTCGACCATCGCCTTTCGCCTTTCCTTCGAGCACCAGCGACCGGAAGTCGCTAACAAGGTGGCTAACGAGTTGGTGACGCTGTTTCTCGACGAGAACATCAAGCAGCGCACCGAACGGGCCAACGAAACAACGGAGTTCCTCACCCGCGAGGCGGATAAGCTCCGGGTCGAGTTGGAAAAGCTGGAGAATCAGGTCGCGGCTTTCAAGCAAGAACATGCTGACGCTCTCCCTGAGCATCAGGAGCTGCGCATGAGCATGCTATCGCGCACCGAAGCCGAGTTGAAAGAGATCGATCGCGACTACAAGACGGCACAGGAAGAGTTGCGCTTCCTCGATCTGGAACTCTCCGCGGCAAACGCAGGCTTAGCGCCTGAGGCCAATGCATCTGGCGCGGCGATTGAGGCGCCCCAGGATCTGGGGAGTCTCAAGGCGGAGCATGCCCGGCTGCTTTCGCTGTACAAAGAAGCGCACCCGGATGTACGTGCCGTCAAACGCAAGATTGACGCGCTAGAAGCTGCCGGTGTGGATGCTGGTGCTAGTAGCCCGCTTTCCCAGGCCAGTCTCGAAGTCGCCAGAGTGCAGGCGAAGATCGCTGCCGCCGAGGCTCGTGCCGGATCGCTGGCGGGGCAGAAACAGATTCTGCTCGGCAAAATCGAAGACTACGAACGTAAGATCCTGCAAATGCCACAAGTGGAGCGCGGGCTGATCACGCTGATGCGTGACCATGACAATGCCCGTAAGAAATATGAAGAAATCCGCACCAAGCAGATGAGTGCGCAGATATCCGAAAACCTCGAGCAGGAAAACAAAGCCGAGCGTTTCGTGCTCCTGGAGCCGCCGTTGATGCCTGAAAAGCCGGTCAAGCCCAACCGCAAGAAAATCGCCGCCTTGGGCTTCTTCCTCGCTCTGGCCGGCTCTGGAGGTCTGGTCGTGCTTCTGGAAACGCTTAATCAGCGAGTGCGCGGTGCCGATGCCCTGGCAAGCGTATTGGGCCGGCGGGTACTGGTTTCCATCCCCTACATCGCTACCCAGGCCGAACTGGCCCGGCGCAGGAGGTGGATAAAACTTGTAATCGTCTCTGGCGCCGTGACTGTGACCACCTTCCTGGTGGCTGTGCACCTGCTCTATATGCCATTGGATCTTCTGGTATTTAAAGCCCTGGCCCGGTTCGAATAAGGCGAATAACGATGGAAAGAATCAAGCAGGCAATCGAAAAGGCCAAACAGCAGGCTTCGCCAAGCGCCAGCAAGGCGCAAGTCATGCCCTTGACCGAGTCGCCCGCCGAGCTCGGTGCGCTCAGCTACGTGCAGACCAAAGTGGTTTCGTTGCAGGCAGATCTGCTCGAACGCAACCGCATCGTTGCCTACAACAAGAACTCGAATATGGGCTGGGCTTTCGATCTGCTGCGTACCCAAATTCTGAAAACCATGGAAGAGAACGGCTGGCGCACGCTGGCCATTACCTCGCCTACCGCCGAGGCGGGCAAAACGGTATTGGCCATCAACCTGGCAATGAGCATCGCCCATCACACAGCCAAAACGGCCTTGCTGGCCGATTTCGATCTACGTCGTCCCAAGGTCGGCGAGTACCTTGGCCTGCCGATGGATAAGTCGCTGAATGACTTGCTGGAAGGCGAGGCGCAATTGCAGGATGTTCTGGTCAATCCATCCTTGCCACGATTCGTCGTTCTGCCAACGCTCAAGCCGGTTTCGCACTCCACCGAAGTGCTTTCCTCGGCAAAAGTCGGCAACTTGATTGCCGATCTACGCGAGC
>CBIHQF010000486.1:0-3634 GCA_966211665.1 uncultured Pseudomonas sp.
ATGCCGGGGCCACCGCCAAAAGGCCGATCATCCACGGTGTGATGACGGTCTGTGGTGTAGCTCCGCGGATTCCAACAGGTCAGCTGCAACAGCCCCTGTTTCACCGCACGGCTGGTAATGCCGTAATCGCCGATTGCGGCAAACATCTCCGGGAACAGCGTAATGACTTCAACGCGCACGTTTAGAAGTCCGCATCCCAGTCGACCCGCATCTCGCCAGCACTCAGATCGATCGCCAATACGCATTGCCCTGTATAGGGCAACAGGCGCTCACGATCATCCAGGCTGTCGACGCACGGCTTGACCACAATCACATCGTTGGCGCCGGTCTCGAACAAATGGTCGATCTTGCCGAGCAACTGCCCCGCCTGATCGATGACCTTGAGACCTTCCAACTGATACCAGTAGAACTCGCCTTCGCTGAGTTCCGGCAATTGACCGCGAGGCACGCAGATGTCGAAACCCGCGAAGGTACGAGCCACTTCGCGATCATCCAGGCCCTTGAGTCGCGCCACCAGAACCTTGCCTTGCAAGCGTCCACCGGCCAATTCGACTTGCTTCACCTCGTTGTCGCGTTTAAGCGTCCAGCGAGGGTAATTGAGCACGTTGGTCAAAGGATCGGTAAAGGAATACACCTTCACTTCGCCTTTTACGCCATGCACCGAGACAATCTTGCCGAGAACCACGAGTTCCTCGGCGGGAGCTGGCGTCATGCTCATAAATGCTTAGGCAGCAGCCTTAGCAGCTTCTTTGAGCAGCTGAGCAACACGCTCAGACGGCTGCGCGCCCTGACCGAGCCAGTAAGCGGCACGTTCCTGGTCGACGGACAACTTGACTTCGGCACCCGACGCAACCGGGTTGAAGAAGCCGATACGCTCAACGAAACGACCATCGCGCGCATTGCGGCTGTTGGTCACGGTGAGGTGATAGAAAGGGCGCTTCTTGGAGCCGCCACGGGCAAGACGGATGGTTACCATTGAACTTCGTTCCTGTAGTCGGTGCTGCAAAACTGAAATGCACGCATAGGGCACTGGGCCCGAAAGGCCGCATATTCTATGAGTAAAAGCGGCTAGCTTCAAGCCATAAGCTGCAAGTAAAAGCAAAAAGCCGAACGGCGCTCTTAAAGCTTGTGGCTTGTGGCTTGTGGCTAGAACTTCGGCATACCGCCCGGCATCATCCCGCCCATGCCGCGCATCATTTTGGCCATGCCGCCTTTGGCGGTGAACTTCTTCATCATTTTCTGCATCTGCTTGTGCTGCTTGATCAAACGCCCGATGTCCTGCACCTGAGTACCTGAGCCCATGGCGATGCGGCGCTTGCGCGAACCGCTGATGATTTCCGGGTCGCGACGCTCAGCCGGGGTCATGGAGTTGATGATCGCCTCCATCTGTTTGAACTGCTTCTCGGCCGCGCCCTGGGCGTTACCCATCTGCGCCAGGTTGACCCCACCCATCTGCGGCAGCTTGTCCATCAGACCGCCGAGGCCGCCCATGTTCTTCATCTGCTGCAACTGATCGCGGAAGTCTTCGAGATCGAAGCCCTTGCCCTTTTTCAGCTTCTTGGTGAGTTTTTCGGCCTTCTCGCGATCCAGGGTCTGTTCGGCCTGCTCGATCAGGCTGAGCACATCGCCCATGCCGAGGATGCGCGAAGCGATACGATCCGGATGGAAAGGTTCGAGCGCATCGCTCTTCTCGCCCATACCGATGAATTTGATCGGTTTGCCGGTGATATGCCGCACCGACAGCGCCGCACCGCCGCGGGCGTCGCCGTCGACTTTGGTCAACACCACACCGGTCAAGGGCAGCGCATCGCCAAAGGCTTTGGCGGTGTTGGCGGCATCCTGGCCGGTCATGGCGTCGACCACGAACAGGGTTTCGACCGGCTTGATCGCCGCATGCAGCGCCTGAATCTCCGCCATCATCTCGGCATCGATGGCCAGACGACCGGCGGTATCGACGATCACCACGTCGATGAATTTGAGTTTGGCTTCCTTGATCGCCGCCTCGGCGATAGCCACCGGCTTCTGGCTGATATCGGAAGGGAAAAAGCTGACGCCGATGTCGCCAGCCAGGGTTTCCAACTGCTTGATCGCCGCGGGACGATAGACGTCGGCCGAGACCACCATGACGGTTTTCTTCTTGCGCTCCTTGAGAAAGCGCGCCAACTTGCCGGCTGTGGTGGTTTTACCGGCGCCCTGCAGGCCGGCCATCAGCACCACCGCGGGTGGCGTGGCATTCAGCGCCAGATCCTCGTTGGCCGCGCCCATCAGTTCTTCCAATTCGGCGCGCACCACCTTCACGAACGCCTGCCCCGGCGTCAGGCTTTTCGACACCTCGGTGCCGACCGCACGCTCCTTGACCTTGTTGACGAAGTCCTTGACCACCGGCAACGCGACGTCGGCCTCGAGCAGGGCCATACGCACTTCGCGTAGCGTGTCCTTGATGTTGTCTTCGGTCAGCCTGGCCTTGCCAGTGACGTTTCGCAGGGTTTGCGAGAGGCGGTCTGTCAGATTTTCGAACATGCGCGTTCCTTTCAGGCCCTAATGGAGCCACGGATGGGCTTGTAGCAGGCGGCGGATTATAGCGAAGAGTCCGCGGCACCGACACCGCCAACGGTCTTTCGTGAAATAACCTTGTATGACACACTCAGCGCCTTTCGGGCCCGCCCAACAAGGATTTATGTTCCCATTGCTGCCCAGCCTGGCCGCCGCCTCTTTATATGCGGGCGCCGCCATCTACCAAGGTCTGCGCCTTAGCCAGCGCAACACACCCGACAAACGCCTGTTGGCGCTGCTTGGCGTGCTCGCCCTGCTCTTTCACGGCGGCAGCCTGTTTATGCAACTGCATAGCAGCGCGGGGTTGACGCTGGATTTCTTCAACGCCTCCAGCCTGATCGCCTTCGCGGTGATCCTGCTGACGCTGCTGGCGTGCGCGCGCATCCCGGTGGAAAACCTGCTGATGCTGCTGTTTCCCCTCGGCTGCCTGACCGTGCTGCTCGCACAGTTCATGCCCAGCGGGACCATTCAGCCGATCACCGAACAGCCGGGCATCCGCGTGCACATCCTGCTGTCGATCATCGCCTACGGCATGCTCACCATCGCCGTACTGCAATCGCTGCTGTTGTTGCTGCAGGACCACCAGCTCAAGCACAAGCACCCGTCCGGACTGATCAAGAACTTCCCTCCGCTGCAAACCATGGAAAGCCTGCTGTTCGGCTTCCTCTGGGCCGGCTGGCTGCTGCTGTCGCTGTCGCTGTTGTCCGGCGCGCTCTATATCGACAACCTGTTCGCCCAACACCTGGCGCACAAAACCATTCTGTCCTGCTTCGCCTGGATAGTCTTTGCCGTACTGCTCTGGGGCCGCCACCAACTCGGCTGGCGCGGACACAAGGCCATTCGCTTGACCCTGGCGGGCTTCTGCCTGCTGATGCTGGCCTACTTCGGCAGCAAGCTGGTCCGCGAATTCATTCTGCACATCTAGGTCATTTGCTGTGGACAACGTACACCCAGGTTTTCTGCTCGGGCTGTTGATTTTTCTATTGGCCTGCTCGGCGTTTTTCTCCAGTTCCGAGACCGGCATTCTCAGCCTCAACCGTTACCGCCTGCGCCACCTGGCCAAGGAAGGACATCGCGGCGC
>CBIHQF010000487.1:0-3633 GCA_966211665.1 uncultured Pseudomonas sp.
CATGCAGTGCGTTCCTACTCAGATAGGTAATTCCAGGTTCCTAGCCAGCCACAGGGCCTGGACTGGCACGCAGTATAGGTGCTCGCCCCGCTACTACCCAGAGAGACGATGCCGGCCCTATCACAGACACAGAAAATAGTCTCTGCGACCAAGCGCCAGCCGGGCTCATCCGGCCCCACCGTGCGAATGCGACTGTGCGGTTCCAGCCCCTTTGGGTACCCGCTGCTGCCTGGGAAAGCAGCCCCCGGATTGCGCTGGCGCTTATCAGGGCTACGGGCCGGACGTGCCGATGCGGGCCTCTGAACGGAGCCCTTGCTGGCGGCAAAACACGACCAACCGGCGGATAGTCGTTCATAAATGGCCCAAGGCCGCTATCATCGCCCGCCGTCCCGCTGACTCTCATGCCGACACGATGAAAAACAACCTGATCGCCGCCGCCGAACTCGACCGCCTGGAGACCTGGGCCAAATACACCAGCGACATGTGCCATAGCTGCATATCCAGCTGCTGCACCTTGCCGGTGGAGGTGCGTATCAATGACCTGATCCGGATCGGTGTAGTGGACGAGTTCGAGCGCAGCGAACCGCCGAAGAACATCGCCAAACGCTTGCAGAAGGAAGGCATCGTCGAGCGGTTCAATCAAAAGTCGGGGATTTTCACCCTGATTCGCATGAGCAATAACGATTGCCTGTACCTGGATCGCAAATCACGCCTGTGCACCATTTACGACAAACGCCCGGACACCTGCCGCAACCACCCGAAGATCGGACCGCGCCCGGGTTACTGCGCCTACCGGCCGAAAACCACGGGTTAGAGCCACACTCAAGCGCAACGCCGGGCATTTCGGTTGCCCACATGCGCGCGCAATGATGGCCACTCACCACCTTCCCTGGCGGAATGAGATCAAAATCACATATAACCACTTCTTCTACGCCAAGTTATTGACTACTTTCGGCACACTGTTAGCCTAAAGACGCATTCTTGACGCAACACGGCCTAACTCACACTCATACGCAGTGAAACGAGTGAAATTCAGGCGCTGGCCTCAAAGCAAAAAAAATAAGCAGTTCGTCTAACGAAAGGGCGACAGACCTTAGCTGCATCCACTGCAGCCGCTCGCCCTACGCCACATAAAAGTGGCGATTACCTGCCCAAACTGATCTCGACTGGCGTAACGACAGCTGGCTTCGTTCGCCTTGAAATCGATCAGCGTATGGGAACCGTAGGGAGATGGGCCAATGCGTATCAGTATTTTTGGGTTGGGTTATGTCGGCGCCGTCTGTGCGGGTTGCCTCTCGGCACGTGGCCATCATGTGATCGGCGTGGATATCTCGCCGACCAAAATCGCCCTGATCAACCAGGGCAAATCGCCGATCGTCGAACCGGGTTTGGGAGAATTGCTGCACAGCGGCGTCGATACGGGATTTCTCTACGGCACCACCGATGTGGAGGCCGCGGTCCTGGCCAGCGAATTATCCTTTATCGCCGTGGGCACCCCGAGCAAGCGCAATGGCGACCTCGACCTGGGCTATATGGAGTCGGTATGCACCCAGATCGGTACCGCGCTGCGTGACAAGAGCGACCGGCACACCGTGGTGGTGCGCAGCACCGTACTACCGGGCACCGTGAAGAATGTGGTGATCCCGCTGCTCGAAGCGGCTTCCGGAAAGAAAGCCGGAATCGATTTCGGCGTGGCGACCAACCCCGAATTCCTCCGCGAAAGCACCGCGATCAAAGACTATGACTTCCCGGCGATGACCGTGATCGGCGAGCTCGACGCGCAATCGGGCGACCTGCTCGAACAGCTCTACAGCGAGCTGGACGCGCCGATCATCCGCAAATCGATCGAAGTCGCCGAGATGATCAAGTACACCTGCAATGTCTGGCATGCGGCCAAGGTCACCTTCGCCAACGAGATCGGCAACATCGCCAAAGCGGTCGGCGTCGATGGGCGCGAAGTGATGGATGTGGTCTGCCAGGACCACAAACTCAACCTGTCCAAGTACTACCTGAAACCCGGCTTCGCGTTTGGCGGTTCCTGCCTGCCCAAAGACGTGCGCGCCCTGACCTACCGCGCCGCACAGTTGGATATTCAGCATCCGTTGCTCAGCGCCATCATGCCGAGCAACCGCATTCAGGTGCAGCGCGCCTTCGACATGGTTTCCAGTTACGAAAAACGCAAGATCGGCCTGCTCGGCCTGAGCTTCAAAGCCGGCACCGACGACCTGCGCGAAAGCCCCTTGGTGGAGCTGGCGGAAATGCTCATCGGCAAGGGCTACGAGCTGCGCATCTTTGACAGCAACGTCGAATACGCCCGGGTCATCGGCGCCAACAAGGAATACATCGAGTCGAAAATTCCCCACGTCTCCTCGCTGCTGCACGCCGAGTTGAACGAGGTGGTCGAGTTATCCGATGTGCTGATCATCGGCAACGGCGATAGCCGCTTTGCCGATGTGCTGAACAGGGTCGATGGTGACAAACACGTCATCGATCTGGTGGGTTTCCTGCCCAGCACCTCCAGCGCCGGTCGTCAGGGTATCTGCTGGTAGCAGCGACCGACGGAAGGCGGGCATCACACATTAAAGGAGCACGACCATGATCCCAGTCATCCTCTCGGGCGGCAGCGGTTCACGACTCTGGCCATTGTCACGCAAGCTGTATCCCAAGCAGTTTCTGGCGCTGTCCGGGCCGCACACGCTGCTCCAGCAGACGCTGCTGCGTCTCGACGCCGCGAGCATGGCCGCGCCCATCGTGGTGTGCAACGAGGAGCACCGTTTCATCGTCGGCGAGCAACTCGCCGCCATCGCTTGCGATGCTGCGACCGTGCTGCTCGAGCCCTTCGGCCGCAACACCGCGCCGGCCATCGCCATCGCCGCATTGAAACTGATCGCCGAGGGCCGCGACGAATTGCTCCTGGTGCTGCCCGCCGACCACCTGATCGAGGATCGCGAGGCGTTGCAAGCGGCGCTCACGCTTGCCGCCATCGCCGCCGAGCGGGGAGAAATGGTGCTGTTCGGCGTACCGGCGAACAAGCCGGAAACCGGCTATGGCTACATCAAGAGCCGTGTCGGACGCAGGCAACTGCCGCCGGGGGTGCTGGCGGTCGAGCACTTCGTCGAGAAGCCGTGCCAGAGCAAGGCCGGCGAATACGTCGCCAGCGGCAATTATTTCTGGAACAGCGGCATGTTCATGTTCCGCTGCAGCCGTTACCTGGAAGAGTTGAAGCACCACGAGCCGGACATCTACGACACCTGCGTGCTGGCCCTGGAGCGCAGCCGCGAGGATGCGCCCTTCGTGCGCATCGACCCGGCCACCTTCGCCTGCTGTCCGGACAATTCCATCGACTATGCGGTGATGGAGAAAACCACGCGCGCCTGCATGGTCCCGCTGGACGCCGGCTGGAGCGATATCGGCTGCTGGGCCTCGTTGTGGGACGTGCAGGACAAGGACGCCCAGGGCAACGTCAGCAAAGGCGACGTACTGCTGCAGGATTGCCACAACTGCCTGGCGCACAGCACCGACAAGCTGGTCACGCTGATCGGCCTGGACGACCTGGTCGTGGTGGAAACCAAGGATGCGGTGATGATCGCCCCGCGCAAGCGTGCCCAGGAGGTCAAGCAACTGGTCAACACC
>CBIHQF010000488.1:0-3629 GCA_966211665.1 uncultured Pseudomonas sp.
CCCAGCGGACCATAGAGTTGTTCGGCGCGGCGGCCGATGCGATTGAAATCCCAGTCGGCCCTTAAGCCGCCGATGCCCAATGCCAGAGCCAGCAGACCGACTACCAGCCAGACCTTGCCAAGGCATGCACGCAGTATTTCGATACGGCCGATCCGCACACTGAGACTTCCACCACAGGACGGCCGCCATGGTGCGGGTCGCGAAGGCAAAACACAATCGCGAACAAGGCTTTAGCAGGCAGCTGCCGGCCTCCAACAGGGGCAAGCGAACGGGTCGGTCGTCGAGCCCAGGGAATGGGTGCGGTTCACAGTGGGAATGGCGGCAGGCTGTCGAACAGGCTGCCGCCGAGCTGCAGGCTCGGCGACCAGAGTCAGGTGAAGCGAGCGGCGCGCCAGCAGGCCGTTGAAAAACTACCTGCGTTGGCAATACTGCGTGAAAAACGGCCTCGGATGCGAGCCCAGTCAAAATGCTCATTTACAACACGTAAACTCGCGTGCGCGCCCAGTCCGCTTTTTCGGCCGTTTTTGTGGGGACGCCTAGTCCTTGTATTGCCTGCCTCGCCTACATTTTTCAACGGCCTGCTAGTAGCGCTGCCCCCATCCGCGGCGCTCGTCGCCGCGCCGGGAGTCGTGCCTATGCTCGCGACGATACTCACGCCGATGCTCTATCGCACGCGCCTGCCGTTTATCCCAACCGGCATGCGGTTTGATCACGCGGTAATCATGCCGGGCATCATGGCGCTGGGGATGGTAACGAGGAGAAAGCGGTGCCGGCGCATAGTAGCGCGGTTGATGGTGACGCTTATCGTAGCGATGGCCGCCGTGATGGGCATCGTGACGATGGTGACGCGGCACGACATAAACGGGGTAAGACTGCGTGCGGTAATAGGTGGTCGAATAGTGGCGATCGTAACCGCGATGCCCATAGCCACTGCCGCCGTATACCGCACAACCGGTTAACGACAGCCCTAACAACGCAACGAGTATGGATTTGTATGACATGGCGGCTTACCTCGGCCGTGCAACGCCGACCGTTGTCGACGCCAGGGAATACTCCCTATGAATCGGACAACGGCCAACGACCGAAAGCAGGCGCCTGCTTATCTATTCCATGACAATTTGTGTCGTTCCTTGGCAACGCCTGCCCAGTAAGGCAGTGCCCTGTTCGCCGCCAACGCGAACAGGGCACGGAGAAAAAAGCTAGCAGCGACCTTTCTTCGCCTGGCCCGGCGGGCAATGAGGAGGACCGCCACCGTCGACATCGCCGATGTCGATGCCGATCCCTGGCAATCTCAAGCTGCACGCAGGCAGGGTGATAATCAGAAAACCAGCAAGGAACAATCCAATCAAACTTCTCATAGCATCTACCTTTGTTTTTGCCACGACGGACTACGTCGACCGCCGTTATCACAGTGTCGCAAGCCTGAATCGAGCCCCGAATGGGCAGCTCACCATCATGATGGCTTTGAACAATCATTTGGACCTAGAAAAATTGCGGTTGTTCGCAAAGCGATCATCAAGCTGTGAGAGCTGGCACAGTCCTCGCTTACTATTCGCCCGACTGAAGGAAAGCGTGCGGCGGTCAACCTGCTCACGCCACAGATTGATAATGGCCGACTAGGGTTCCGGCTCGTTCGATGCGTAAAGCATTGGCGAGTGGCTGGTCCGAGAGTTGGCGACCTCGAACAACGGCTTCGGCCATGGGGTTACACGGCGGGATAAAAGCCCGGGAGAACGCGCAGCGCAACTGCCCGCTTTCCTGTTCCCGTTTACCGACCCGAGGTTGCTTATGCGCCGTTCCTCTCTGCTCACCCGTTTGCCGATCGCCTGCCTACTGGCACTGTCCCTGGTTCACCCGCTCAACGCCAACACCCTTGCCAATGACGTTACCGCGCCGCCGACCTTCAAGCTGTGCTGGTCGATCTTCGCCGGCTGGATGCCCTGGGGCTATGCAGCCAACGAAGGCATCGTGCAGAAATGGGCGGACAAATACGGCATCCGCATCGAAGTGGCCGAAGTGCCTGATTACGTCGCCTCCATCGAGCAATACACGGCCGGCGACTACGACGCCTGCACCATGACCAATATGGACGCGCTGACCATCCCGGCGGCTGCCGGGGTCGATACCACGGCCCTGATCGTCGGCGATTTCTCCAACGGCGCCGATGCGGTGCTGCTACGCGGCGCCGGCCAGAGTCTGCAGGATCTCAAGGGTAAAACCGTGCTGCTGGTGGAGAACTCGGTGTCGCACTACCTGCTCAGCCGCGCGCTCGAATGGGCGCTGCTCGAGCCCAGCGACGTGAAGATCCAGCACGTCTCCGACCTGGAAATCGAAGCCGCCTTCCTCAGCGGCCAGGGCGACGCGGTGATCACCTGGAACCCGATTCTTTCCAGCATCAAGCGCCAAACCACGGTCAGCCAAGTGTTCAGCTCCAACCTGATACCCGGCGAAATCGTCGACCTGACCGTGGTCAACAGCAAAACCCTGGCCGCGCACCCGGAACTGGGCAAGGCGCTGACCGGCGCCTGGTTCGAAACCCAGCGTTTGATGGGCCTGCCCACGGAGAGTGGGCGCGCCGCTCGGGCGAAGATGGCAGCCGCGGCCAACACCACCCCCGAAGATTTCACCGAGCAGCTCGCCACCCTGCGTTCCTTCTACGCACCGCGCTACGCCCTGAGCTTCGCCCGCGCCAACAAGCTGCCCGAGCTGATGCAGCGGGTCGCGCAGTTCGCCCATGGCCAAGGTTTACTCGGCGCCAGCGGCGACGGTCTGGACAACCTGGGCATCGCCTTCAGCGACGCGCGCAGCCTGGGCAATGCCGAACGGATCATGTTGCGCTTCAACGATGGCTATATGCAGCAGGCCGCCACCGACCAGTTGTAAAGCGCACCATAAAGAGGCGCCAACAAACCGATGCGCACCACTTTCAACCATATTTAGCGCGTCGATTGCGCACTTACCGGGCGCGAATGCCATGGCTAGGGCCTGACAGCCACCTGGCACGATGTTCGCAATGGCTGCACCGTGCAGGAACAACCCGTCTCGGCGGGATCGCGGCACCACAATTTGCAATAGCCGACTAGGGTTCCGGCCCGTTCGATGCGTCAGGCACGGACGGGCGACTGGTCCGAGAGTTGGCGACCTCCTTCGAGGTTACACGGCGGGATAAAAGCCCGGGAGAACGCGCCCCTGAGAAGGGAACCGCCGCGAACTCCTGCCCGCCCATTCTCGAATTGGAGGTTCTTTATGCGTACGCCCCGTCTGTGCTCCATTCTCGCGGCCGGCCTTGCTGCCGCCATCAGCCTCAACGGCCATGCTGCCGAAAAAACCGACTTCAGCGTGTGCTGGACCATCTACGCCGGCTGGATGCCCTGGGAATACGGCGAGGCCTCCGGCATCGTCGATAAATGGGCGAAAAAGTACGATATCAATATCGATGTGGTGCAGATCAACGACTACGTCGAATCGATCAACCAGTACAGCGCCGGCCAGTTCGATGGCTGCACCATGACCAACATGGACGCACTGACCATCCCGGCGGCCGGCGGCATCGACTCCACCGCGCTGATCATCGGCGACTTCTCCAACGGCAACGACGGCGTGGTGGTCAAGGGCGAGAACAAGAGCCT